>NZ_JBDOBO010000008.1:0-74006 GCF_047723935.1 Gluconobacter sp. | reverse complement strand
TTCGCCAGCTTCGTCCCAGGACAGGTCGGACATGTGAACCATGCCGTCGATGTCTGCGGAGAGGCCGATGAACAGACCGAACTCGGTGATGTTGCGGATTTCGCCTTCGATGACAGAGCCAACCTTGTGCTCTTCTTCGAACTGCTCCCAAGGGTTGCGCTGAACCTGCTTGAGACCAAGCGAAATACGACGCTTGGAGCTGTCCACGTCCAGAACCATGACGTCGACTTCCTGGGAAGTAGCGACGATCTTGCCCGGATGGACGTTCTTCTTCGTCCAGGACATCTCGGAAACGTGCACCAGGCCTTCGACGCCCGGCTCCAGCTCCACGAATGCACCGTAGTCGGTGATGTTCGTGACGCGGCCCGTGAAGCGTGCGCCGGCCGGATACTTGATGGCGACGTTTTCCCACGGATCAGCTTCAAGCTGCTTCATGCCGAGGGAGATACGCTGCGTGTCGGGGTTGAAGCGGATGACCTGCACGCGAACCGGCTGACCGATCTGCAGAGCTTCGGACGGGTGGTTGATGCGCTTCCAGGCGATGTCGGTGACATGCAGGAGGCCGTCAACGCCGCCGAGGTCAACGAACGCACCGTAGTCGGTGATGTTCTTGACGACGCCGTCAAGGATCATGCCTTCCTTCAGGCCCTGGATCAGCTCGGAACGCTGCTCTGCACGGGTCTCTTCAAGAACGGCACGACGGGACACAACGATGTTGCCACGTGCGCGATCCATCTTCAGGATCTGGAACGGCTGCGGCTGACCCATCAGCGGGCCGACGTCACGAACCGGACGGATGTCAACCTGGCTGCCCGGAAGAAACGCCATTGCGCCGCCGAGATCAACCGTGAAGCCACCCTTGACGCGACCATAGATCGTGCCATTGACGCGCTGGTTATTGCCGAATGCACGCTCCAGAGCGGTCCATGCTTCTTCACGACGAGCCTTCTCGCGGGAAAGAACGATGGAACCGTCACGGTCTTCGTAACGCTCGACATACAGCTCGACAACGTCGCCCGGCTTTACGTCCGGAGCAGCGCCTGGCGGGCCGAATTCCTTAAGGGAAACGCGACCTTCGCTCTTGAGACCAACATCAACGATAGCGAATTCGTCGGTCAGACGGATCACGCGGCCAGTGACGACGGAGCCGTCAAAACCGGTGTCGCGGCCCAGGGTCTCTTCGAGGAGGGCTGCAAAATCTTCCATGCCGTGAGCGGCAGGGGCCTGTGTGGCTGAAGCCATGTAAATACAATATTCCCGGATTTTCGGCCTGAAACCGATCATCCACGTCTGCGCCACGCGGATCGAAATCTGGCATGACGACTCCCCGCTGCCTCAAAAGGTCAGACCGGGTCCGTTAAATTATGGTCCGCACGCAAAACGCATGACGGACGACACTTTCCCCCTTCGGGCAAGGTGCTAACCCGCAACAACACCTTCCACAGGCGCTCTGTCAATAAAAAAACAGGTGTCAGACGGGCAGATACCGCAACTCAGATCCGAGTTACACGCCGCCTGATTTCTTCATGCGCCTTTTCAAGCACTTGCTCTGCTGAAAGCTCATCCGTCTCAATCAGAAGTGCATCTGCGGCCTGTACCAGAGGCGCAGTATCCCGCGAGGAATCCCGCGAGTCACGCGCGATGATCTCAGCGATTGCAGCGTCCAGTTCAGCCTCTGTGATCGCTGCGTCCCGGTGCAACTGGCGATGGCGACGAAGGGCCCGCGCTCTTGGGGAGGCCGTGATGAAAAACTTCACGTCCGCACCCGGGAAAACAACTGTGCCGATATCCCGCCCGTCAACAACGGCCCCTGTCTGGGCGGCGAACACACGTTGACGCTCCAGAAGAGCCTCACGCACAGCAGGCTGGCTAGCTACCAGTGAGGCACCCCGGTCAATTTCCGGAACGCGCAGATCAGTTCTCCGCAGATCCTCCTGCTCAAGTGCTTCCGCCTGTGCAGAAGCATCGCCCGCAGGGTCTAGGCCTGCGTCAATCATACGCCTTGCAACCGCACGATACAGGAGGCCCGTGTCCAGATAGGGCAAGGACAGCCGGGAGGCGAGCGCCTTGGCCAGCGTCCCCTTTCCGGCAGCTGCTGGCCCATCAACGGCAATGACGAGCGGACGGCTCATGCCCGGATATCCGCACCCAGACCATTCATGAGGTCAACGAAACCGGGAAAGCTGGTTTCAATGAAGGCCGTATCATCAATATGGACAGGCTTCTGCGCAGCCAGACCAAAGACAATCCCACTCATGGCCAGACGATGATCCATATGCGTCGTCACACTTCCACCACCCAAGGGCCCTTGGAAACCACGAACGATCAGGTCATCGCCAACCACTTCGGTTTCGGCACCATTCACATTCAGCAGGGAAACCGTAGCAGCCAGACGGTCACTTTCCTTCACCCGAAGTTCTTCCAGACCGCGAAGACGGGAGGACCCTTCCGCAAAAGCGCAGGCAACGGCCAGAACGGGGTATTCGTCAATCATGGACGGTGCGCGCTCTGGCGGCACATCCACACCTTTCAGCTTGCTGTATCGTGCGCGAAGGTCACCCACAGGCTCCCCGCCCTCAATGCGCTCGTTTTCAATGGTCAGATCAGCACCCATTTCGAGCAGAGTGGTGAACAGACCCGTCCGGAGCGGGTTCAAACCGACATTCTCAATCAGCAGATCGGACCCAGGAACCAGCAGCGCAGCCACAAGGGGGAATGCAGAAGACGACGGATCACCCGGAACTGTCACGTCCCGTGCAGTCAGCTTCACCGGTCCGGTCAGCTCGATTCGGCGTCCACCCGCATCCAGAACGGAAACATCAACATCCACGCCAAAATGACGAAGCATATTTTCCGTATGATCGCGGGTGGCGACAGGCTCTTCCACAACCGTCCGGCCAACGGCATTCAGCCCGGCCAGAAGAACTGCTGATTTCACCTGCGCAGAAGCTACCGGCAGACGATATTCAAGCGGTTTCGCCTGACCATTGCCACGCACGGCCATCGGCAAACGGCCGCCCTCACGGGACAAAAACTCGGAACCATTCTTCGAAAGCGGGTCCATTACACGACGCATTGGACGGGAGCGCAGGGAAGCATCCCCGGTCATGACGCTGTTCATCTGATGGGAAGAGAGAATACCGGACAGGAGCCGCGCTGCTGTCCCGGAATTCCCCATATCCAGCACATCTGCCGGCTCCGTCAGCTCACCGACGCCACGGCCGTCAATGGTCCAGACGGCGCCGTCACGCGTGATCGTCGCCCCCAGCGCACGCATGGCGTCTGCGGTGCGCAGAACGTCTTCACCCTCCAAAAGGCCGTAAACCTTCGTACGGCCATGTGCGAGGGAGGCCAACATCAGCGAACGATGGCTGATGGATTTGTCACCCGGTACGAGGGTACGGCCGGAAAGTCCCTTCGGGGACGCGGAAACTGTCAGAGGTCGCGCTTGCATGTGCACTTTCATGCGAGGGTCATTCCTGTGTGTCAATCACCCTGAAATACGTCCCCTCATGCAGATTTCGGGACACTTGGAGTTTGACATGGCGGAAACAAGCTGGCATGGCCGCGTTCCTTATCCGAGGCATTGGCAGGCTTGCGCAACATGGCAAAACCCGAACTCGGTCTAAAACGGACGTGCGTTGAGTGCGGCGCCCGCTTCTATGACCTGAACCGCGTCCCTACGGTGTGCCCGAAATGTGGCACCACCCAGCCGAACGATATCGGCCGTCTCAAGCGTAGCGAAGGACCGCTGCCTGAGGAGAAAGATCCGAACGCTCCGAAGGACGAGAACGAGGATGATGTAGACGTCGATCTGGACACGGACGATGATGCAGATGACGATGTCATCGCAGCAGACGACGATCTGGATGATGACGATGATCTTTCGAACGACATCGAAGTTTCGACTGACAAGGACGACCGCGACGACCACTAAGGTCGTCCGTGCTCTTTCCTTTGCAGCAGTATTGAGCGGCTGTGCCGGTCCGGGAGACGCCCTGTCCCCGGATGGCGCAGCCGTTCGTGCATTAAAGGACCGCCTGGAGCGTCATCCCAGCGCAACAGCAGTTCTTCAGGAGCATTGCTCCGTTCCCATTCGCGTTGTGCGCCTCCCCGTTGGAGAACAGCCTTCACAGGAAACCCTGCGTCTTCTGGAAGTCTCAGACCCTCGGCAGGTTCACACACGTCACGTTCAGCTTCTGTGTGGGGATATCCCACTCTCTGATGCCTGGAACTGGTATGTCCCGGAACGTCTGACTGATGACATGAACCATCTTCTGGAAACGACGGATACGCCCTTTGGCAAAGCTGTCTCGAAGACGAATTTTCATCGCCAGCGACTCGAAACACGTTTTCCAAATAACGCCACAGGAATCGTACTCGAAAACCGTGCGGTCCTCAGACGCGCTTCAGACAACGCACCAATTTCTCTGGTTGTGGAAGATTATCTACCTGGTGCGCTGAAACCTCAGCCCTGATTTATCGCGCAGGCGACCAGTTCAGGTGTTGCCCGCCATCCATGGCCAGCATCTGCCCCGTGACGGACGGGAGAGAAAATAGCGCAAATGCAGCTTCAGCGATTTCTTCGGGAGACGACCCGCGCTTCAGAGGCGTTTGCGCGCACATCTTGTCAAAATGCTCCTGAGACTGTCGGCCTACTGTTGGCAGAACAGGCCCTGGGCCAATGGCATTAACGCGAATACGCGGTGCCAGTGCCAGCGCAAGCGTTTGTGTCAGTGTCCACAAGCCAGCTCGGGACACGGTGTAGCTGATAAAATGTGGCGTCAGATTCCACACGCGCTGATCCAGCATATTCAAAATCAGCCCTTCAGCCTCTGCCGGCAGGGCTGCTGCCACCGCCTGAGACAGGACGAACGGAGCCCTCAGATTCGGCTCAAGATGCTGGTCCCAGCTTTCGCGAGTTACAGTCTCGACTTCATCACGAATGAACGCTGAAGCGTTGTTGATGAGCACACCGATCGGACCAAGCTGCTGAACTGCTTCAGCAGTCAGCCTGTTCACATCGGCTTCACACGACAGATCTGCGCCAATCACACATCCGCGGCCGCCAATGTGATCGAGCAGATCCAGCGCTTCTGTTTTGCTGTCGCGATAATGAATGGCAACAGAAAAACCCTGCCCGGCCAGCATTTCAACCAGCGCCCGACCAATCCGACGCGCGCCACCGGTCACAATCGCCGTACGTGGAACCAGAGCGGAAATCATAATGCGCGTCGTGCAATCAGGGCGGCGGCCAACGTGCCATCATCGAGCACATCCAGAGCGCCCCCCATAGGAACACCATGTCCGACACGGCTGACGACCACGCCCGTTGATGCCAGTTTTTCCTGAAGCCAGTGCGCTGTGGTGGCCCCCTCGACTGTCGCGCCAAGAGCGAGGATGACCTCTCTCACTCCACCTTCGGCAATACGGTCCAGCAGGGACGAGACATTCAGATCTTCAGGGCCAAGACCGGCAAGCGCCGATAACGTCCCGCCCAGAACCTGATAGACCCCGCGATGTACGCCAGCCCGTTCAAGGGCCCACAGATCACCCACAGTTTCGACCACGCACACCAGGCCGCCATCACGGGTTGAATCTGTACAGATGTGGCAGGGATCGATGGTGTCGAGATTGCCACAAAGGGAACATGTACGGACGCTTGTGGCAGCCCGTTCCATGAGATGCGCCAAAGGCAACATCCGCGCCTCTGGCTGCCGCAGCAAACTGAGCGCAGCGCGACGGGCTGACCTCGGGCCGAGCCCAGGCAGGCGAGACAGCATGGAAATCAGCTGCTCGATGTCATTGCTGATCATCATGATGTGACGCCCGCAGAAAAACTGTTCAGATCAGAACGGAAGCTTCAGACCCGGCGGCAGATCCAGACCGCCCGTAACGTCGCGCATGGCTTCAGAGCTGGCCGCTTCAGCCTTGCTCTTGGCATCCGTATAGGCTGCCACGATCAGGTCCTGCAGCATTTCCATCTCGTTCGGATCGGCGAGCTTCGGATCGATTTTCAGACCACGCATTTCGCCTTTACCCGTAAGTTGAAGTGTCACGAGACCAGCGCCAGCCGAACCATCTACCGTCAGATTTGCCAGATTTTTCTGGGCCTCTTCCATTTTGGACTGCATCTGGCTGGCCTGCTTCATCAGTCCTGCAAGGTTCTTCATAACGTCTCCTGGTCTTTCAGTTCAGATCATCTTCATCAAGGAAATCAGCGTCCAGAGGCGCGAATTCCAGATCCGGAGGCGAGTCCTCCGTCAATGGTGCGGTTATTTCGGGTGGAAGACCGTATTCATCAAGGGAGTGATCTTGCACATCGCCGATTTTCGCACCGGGGAAAGCATCAAGAATGGCTTGGACCAACGGGTGTGCCTCAACCATTGCACGGTTGATGGCCACCACCTCCGCACCCTGTTCGTCCAGGGTTGGCTCACCTTCGGCTGTGGAAAGACTGATGCGCCACTGGCCGGGAAACATCTCTTCAAGAAAATTCTGAAGGAGACGGTCCGCTCTGGTGTGCTGGTCTTCCAGGCGAACCTGCACATCTGGAGGTGAAAAACGTACCAGATGCACCGACGAGCGCAGAACCCCATGCAACTGCGGCTGCTTGTCCCAAACCAGAGCGACCATCTCGCGCCATGTTCGCGGCGGGGTCGGAGGAAGTTCGGGTTCCGGGGCCAGCTCAGGAGCGGCCTCCGCATAACCCGGCTCAATAATTTCGCCGCCATTGGCCACCAGACGGACATGCGCACGAGGGCCACCCGTGTCCGTGGGCGATACGGACGTCGACAGCACAGGCGCAGTCTGTAACCCAGACGACACCTCTCCGGACGGAGCGGCTCCACCCGAAGGGCCTGATGGCAAGGAGAGATCGACCCCGCCTTCAGTCAACTGACGGATCAGACGGTCAGGCGTCGGGAGAAGGCTGGCGTGGCACAGTCGAATCAGGACCATCTCAGCCGCCTGACGACGATCCGGCGCGGATTCGACTTCGTTCACACCTTTCAGAAGAATCTGCCAGGCTCGTCCCAAACTGCTGGTTGAGAGCCTGTCTGCCAGCACGCCACCACGCAGTCTTTCGGCTTCTGGAAGGTCCCGGCTTTCACGAAGGCCCGGCATCGCCTTGAGACGGGAAACAAGATGTAGAAGATCCAGAAGATCCGTCAGGAGAACGCCGAGATCAGCACCACGCGCATAAGCCTGATCGGTAAGGTCCAGGGCCTCTGCTGCCTTGCCGGCCATAAGGGCATCAAGCAGATCAAAGACCAGTCCGCGATCTGCCAGACCAAGCATGTCTGACACGGCATCGGCGTCGCTCGCACCTTGTGCAATCGCCTGATCCAGCAGAGATAGTCCGTCACGGACCGAGCCATCAGCTGCACGGGCAATGAGCGCCAAAGCGTCTTCGGAAAGAGTGGCTCCTTCCTTTTCGGCAATACGCCCGAAATGCTCGGTCAGCAGCGCCTGAGGCACGCGCCGGAGGTCAAACCGCTGACAGCGGGACAGCACCGTCACCGGCACTTTCCGCAACTCCGTCGTGGCAAAAATGAACGTAACCTGTGACGGAGGCTCTTCCAGAGTTTTCAGCAGGGCATTGAATGCATTGCGAGACAGCATGTGCACTTCATCGATGATGAAGACTTTCATGCGCGCCTGCATCGGGCGGAAGCGGGTCGCCTCAATGATTTCGCGCACATCATCAACGCCGGTGCGAGACGCCGCATCCATTTCCAGAACGTCCGGATGCCGGTCCGCGAGAATGGCGGTGCAGTTTGCACAAACACCACAGGGCTCTGCGGTCGGCCCACCCTTCCCGTCTGGCCCGATGCAGTTCAAGGCACGTGCGATAATTCGGGCAGTCGTGGTTTTCCCCACGCCGCGCACACCCGTCAGCATGAAGGCATGCGCCACACGCTTCAGCTCAAACGCCCGACGCAGGATTCGTACCAGCGAGTCCTGACCAATCAGGTCATCGAGTGTCTGGGGGCGATATTTTCGGGCAAGGACACGATAAGGCGTGCTTTTTTCTGCCTGAACAGGAATTGGAACCTGCTCGGCCGGGGCTTCACCAAAGAAGCCACCACCGCTCTCAGGCGGCAGGGGAAAATCGTCGATATCGTCAGTCATGAAACTGGAAAGCCGTCAGAGCGGGGAATGAGACCGCACTCTGTCGGTCTTGCACCGGGGCGCCTGACAGTAAAACTGCCGCGCCCACAGGCTGCACTAGGTAGGAGGCCGGACATTTAACCCGGATAAAACTCACTGCGGCTGCTTCCTTCCGGACCTGACCGGGTTGGCAAGGTATCCGTCCAAAGCCGACCTCCCGGCGCTCTCCTAACACGGAGATAGGGGTGTCTGACAACCCCCTATCATTCACCCGCGGCTTCACCCCCTGCATGACGCGGATCAGCAGCCCCATAAATGAGCCCGGTTTTGTGTGCGGAGAGGCTTGGACGGTCCGCAAGAATACCTTCTGCTACACCCCATGGGCGGTGCAGAGACAGCGCATATCCCTCAGATTTCAGCTTATCCATGACGTCATCCGTCAGGGCACCTGGTTCCAGCTCAACAGCAGATGGCTCCCACTGCTCGTGGATTCGCGGCAGATCAACAGCCTGTCGGATATCCAGCCCATAATCGAGCACACCCAGAATGGCAGAAAGTGTGATCGTCGGAATACGGGAACCACCAGGGCTTCCGATCACCATAATCACCTTACCATCCTTGGAGACAATCGACGGAGACATGGACGATAGCGGCGTTTTGCCCGGAGCAATGGCATTGGCTTCCGAGCCAACAATCCCAAACATATTGGGGGCACCTGGCTTGGCCGAGAAATCATCCATCTCGTCGTTGAGCCAGATGCCGGTGTTGCCACCCATGACACCCGAGCCGAACCACCCGTTCAGAGTATATGTCGCGGAAACAGCCATGCCGCTCTTGTCCAATACCGAGAACTGGGTCGTCTCGTGCTTTTCCTGCGTGTCGGAAGCAGCCTGGTCAGCCTTGACCGGAAGCGCCTCACCAGCGCGGAGGGTGCTGGACGGCAATGCCTGATCAAGCGGGATCCCTGCCCTGACCTGTGCGGCATATGCCGGATCATTCAGATGTTCGATCGGATTCTTGACGAATGCCGGGTCCCCCAGATCGCGCCGATCCGAGTACGCATGCCGCATGGCTTCGATTTCACGCTGCGCAGAGGCTGCTGTGTGCAGGCCAAGGGCATGCATATCGTAACCGGAAAGAATGTTCAGGATTTCACACAGGGCAATACCACCACCGCTCGGAGGGGGTGCCGTGTCGATCGTGTACCCACGATAGGTGCAGCGGATCGGCTCAAGAAACCGGATATGATAGTTCGTGAAATCTGATGGCTTCAGAAGGCCACCACCTTCTTCGCTGGCCCGCACGATTTCAGCGGAAATCGGACCTTCGTAGAACGCTTTCGGACCATTCTTGGCGACCAGTTCAAGAGAATTGGCCAGATTTTTCTGAACCAGCCGGTCTCCAGGCTGAAAGGACGATCCGTCCGGACGCAGAAAAATAGAACGTGCGTATGGGTCCTGACGGAAATACTTCGTGGACGTGTCGAGGAGCTGTACGTCGCCTTCATTGAGCACAAACCCATCACGGGCGAGCGCTATGGCAGGGGCCATGACTTTTGCCCGCGGCAAACGCCCCCACTTCTGAAGGATCGTATCCAAGCCTGCGACAGTCCCCGGAATGGCGACCGCTTTCCAGCCTTCCGTTGAAAGCCCCGGAATGACTTTGCCAGACGCATCCTGATACATGGTGGCTGTTGCAGCACCCGGGGCATGCTCCCGGAAGTCCACAAATACTGTCTGCCCGGATTTCAGGCGGATCGTCATGAAGCCGCCACCGCCGATATTACCCGCAGCGGGGTAAACGACAGCCAGCGCATAACCCACCGCAACCGCTGCATCGATGGCATTGCCACCTTCCGCCAGGATTTTGGCGCCAGCATCAGAAGCGAGATGCTGGGCGGAAACCACCATGCCATGCTTGCCAGAGACCAGAACGCCCGGAGACGTATGATCCGGACCAAAGGCCAGCGGATCATGGGCGGAACTCAAAGGGGCTGTCGTGGGAGCAGCCAGCGCCGTGCCCCCCGTCAGGCCCGCAACAATCAGGGCAAACAGTTTTTTCATGCGCCAGCTCCGTATGGGGGCTTGTTGTAACCTTTCGGGGACAGCGTGAAGATTTCACATCCGTCGTCCGTCACGCCAATCATATGCTCGAACTGTGCAGACAGCGTCCGGTCACGCGTGACAGCTGTCCAGCCATCATCAAGAATTTTCACTTCAGGTTTGCCGATATTCAGCATCGGCTCAATGGTGAAAACCATTCCCGGCACGAGCTTCACGCCCTGCCCTGGCTTGCCGTAATGCAGAACGTTCGGAGCGGCATGGAATTCCCGGCCAATGCCGTGACCACAAAAATCACGCACGATGGAGAAACGGTTCTTTTCCGCATGGACCTGAATGGCATGACCGACATCGCCCAGCGTCTTGCCTGGCTTGACCTGCTCAATGCCGAGCATGAGGGACTCATAGGTCACCTCAACGAGTTTTTCAGCTTTCTTGGGGGCCTTGCCTACGATGTACATCCGGGAATTATCCCCGTACCAGCCATCCAGAATGGACGTGACGTCAATATTGACGATATCGCCGTTGGCCAGTTTCTTCTCACCGGGGATGCCGTGACACACAACATGGTTGATCGAAATGCAGCAGGATTTCGGGAAGCCATGATAATTCAGAGGAGCCGGTGTAGCGCCGTGCGCCAGAGTGAACTCATGAATAAGGGTATTGAGTTCTTCCGTCGTGACGCCGGGTTGAACATGCTCGGTAATCATATCCAGCGTTGCCGCTGCCAGATGCCCAACCGTTCTTAGATGTTTGAAATCTTCACTGTCATAAAGAACAATCCCACGCGAATTATCACCCATGTCTACCGCCCGATCCTAAATCTCTTAACTGGTCGGGACAAAATGCGACCGTCCCGACCGGATCGCAAGGCAGTGATGCGAGTTTTTCACCCGCGCGGGTGACGGCCCGGCTTGTGATGGGCAGCAACATGGTGAGCACTGACCATGCGAACAGAGGCTGAATGATGCGCAACACGGCCATAACGGCGCGGTGACGTTGGCGCATCCGCCACTTCAACAGGACGGCTGGATGCAACCATTGTCCCATGATGAGCAAAACGACCACCACGACGCGCAGACGCGATCATGACAGTGCGCGGAGCGACCGGATGAAGCAGAGGCTGTGGCGCGACGCCTTCTGAAGCGAAACCATCATCCAGAATGGACGCCATTTCCATCGAACGACGCGCATTTGAGGACGACCCAAGGACCACACCAATCAGACGAACATTTCCACGGATGGCAGACGTGACAAGATTCCGCCCCGCAGCATCGGTGTAACCCGTCTTCATGCCGTCAGCGCCCGAATAGATTTTCAGCATCGGATCATGGTTGGGAACCAGATGACGATGGAAATAGAAGGAAGGCACGCCGAAATAGTGATAATACTGCGGGAAATCGTTGATAAGGTGCTGCGCGAGAAGCCCTAGATCATGCGCTGTCGTGACCTGATCGGGGTCAGGCAGGCCGGATGCGTTGCGGAACGTTGTGTTGGCCATTCCCAGAGCACGCGCCTGCTGCGTCATGAGCTGAGCAAAACGGACCTCGTCGCCCCCCCCCAGGAACTCACCCAGAGCGCACGCAGCGTCATTGGCGGACTTGGTGACAAGCGCCAGAATGCCCTGCTCAACGGTCAGCCGAGTGCCTGGGACCAGTCCAAGCTTGGATGGAGCCTGCATGGAAGCATGAATGGAAACCGGGACTTCCTGATCCAGCGTAATCTGATGGGCTTCCAGCGCACGGAAGGTCAGATACAGCGTCATGAGTTTTGTCAGGGATGCAGGATACCGCTGAAGATCGGCGTCCGACTGGGACAGAACGGCACCTGAATGTGCATCCATCACGAAACTGGACGTGTGGCCTGCGTATTGTGCCTTGGCAGAGCCCGCACCAACTGCAGTCAGAGCGCATAACAGAAGGGCCTTGCGGACAGGGAAACGCATTATGTGGCAGCCTCTGAACAAAACATTGAACGCTGGAAAGATTGAACTGTTTAACGCAGTCCTTAATCCCGTTACTCTAGGCGCAACAAAAAGCGCCCGTCCACAAGGTTTGGGGCAGTTTGCTTAATTTTTCGTAAGCATGACCCAAACCCGACCAGAACATGTCAGGAAGATGGCGATATTCACGAAATGTACTCATCCTTACCCCCTTCTCAAGTCGGGGGAAGCGTCCCATATCATACCAGTCATGTCTTCTTACGATCTCCCTTCACCAGCCACCTCCCATTCTGAAGCCGAGTCTATTTTCGGACCAGTCAGGATGGGGCCGGGATCATCGGACCCAAAAGGTCCGACAAATCCACGCCTGCCCGATGACGAAGATCTTGAGATCAGCGTTGTCGTTCGCCCTCGTACACGAACGCGCAAGCCGTCGATGTACAAGGTTCTTATGCTCAACGATGACTACACACCGATGGAGTTTGTCGTGCACGTGCTGGAACGGTTTTTTTCCAAGAACAGGGAAGAAGCCACCACCATCATGCTGCATGTGCATCAGCGGGGCGTAGGGGTCTGCGGCGTCTTCACCTACGAAGTTGCGGAGAGCAAGGTCGCTCAGGTTATGGATCTGGCCCGCCAGAACCAGCATCCGCTTCAGTGTACGATCGAAAAAGACTGATTTCCCGCCACAGTCATACAGGCATCGGACAATTTCTTGTTCAGCCTTACGTTTCTGACTGGCGTTACGTGTTGCACCACGACAAGATACCTCTTCCACGAGAGGTCGAGAGGAGCGCCACCCTATGCTGTCCCGTACGCTCGAACAGACGCTCCACCGCGCCCTGACATTCGCAGGTGATCGGCGTCATGAGTATGCCACCCTCGAACATCTGCTGCTGGCTCTGACAGAAGACGCCGACGCACTGACGGTTTTCCGCGCCTGCGGAATTGACCTCGACAAGCTGCGCTCGGACCTGACGGACTTTCTGGACAAGGACCTTGCCGGTCTTGCGTCCGACCGTCCGACAGAACCAAAACCAACGGCGGCTTTCCAGCGCGTAATTCAACGCGCGGCCATTCACGTGCAAAGCACAGGCCGCGATGAAGTTACGGGTGCCAACGTTCTCGTTGCGCTTTTTGCGGAACGTGAAAGCCACGCCGTGTACTTCCTGCAATTGCAGGACATGACGCGACTCGACGCCGTGAACTTCATTTCGCATGGCATCGCCAAAGCGCCAGACCGTGGCGCTGGCCGTAAGGCTGCCGCTGCATCCAAGGATAATTCCGAGCGTGAAGAGCGCAAGGAAACAGCCAAGGACGGCGCCCTCGCGACCTATTGCGTCAATCTGAACGACCGTGCCCGTGAAGGGCGGATCGATCCACTGATTGGTCGCGATCAGGAAATCGAACGCACGATCCAGATCCTGTGCCGCCGCACCAAAAACAACCCGCTGTATGTGGGTGACCCGGGCGTAGGCAAGACTGCGATCGCGGAAGGCCTGGCAAAGCGTATTGTTGAGAAAGACGTGCCTGAAGTCCTGCAGGACTGCACGATCTACTCTCTCGACATGGGCTCCCTGCTGGCTGGCACACGTTACCGCGGTGATTTCGAAGAACGCCTCAAGGCTGTCGTAACGGAAATGGACCAGACGCCCGGTGCGATCCTGTTCATTGACGAAATCCACACGGTCATTGGTGCGGGCGCAACGTCTGGTGGTGCGATGGATGCATCGAACCTGCTCAAGCCAGCTCTGGCTGCAGGCACGCTGCGCTGCATTGGCTCCACGACATACAAGGAGTTCCGTCAGCACTTCGAGAAAGACCGTGCACTCGTGCGGCGCTTCCAGAAGATTGACGTCCCTGAGCCGTCAGTCGAGGACACGATCAAGATCCTGCGCGGCCTTAAGGGCAGCTACGAGAAGCACCACAAGGTTCGCTATACCGACGAAGCCCTGCGTGGCGCCGTCGAACTGGCAGCCCGATATGTGCATGACCGCAAACTGCCTGATAAAGCCATCGACGTCATTGACGAGGTTGGTGCGGCGCGGATGCTGGTGCCTGAGAACAAGCGCCGCAAGACCGTGACGCTGCGGGATGTGGAAGATGCAATCGCCAAGATTGCCCGCATCCCACCCAAGAGCGTCACGGCGGATGATCGCGAGACCCTGCGCCATCTGGAGCGGGATCTGCGGAACATGGTGTTCGGGCAGGACAAGGCGATTGACGCACTGGCTGCGGCAATCAAGCTGTCCCGTGCGGGCCTGCGCGATGCTGAGAAGCCGATTGGCAACTACCTGTTCTCCGGCCCTACGGGCGTCGGCAAGACGGAAGTTGCGCGTCAGCTGGCGTCGTCTCTTGGCATCGAACTGATCCGCTTTGACATGTCCGAATACATGGAGCGTCATTCGATCTCCCGTCTGATCGGCGCGCCTCCAGGGTATGTCGGGTTTGATCAGGGTGGTCTGCTGACGGATGCAATCGACCAGCATCCTCATGCCGTCCTGCTGCTGGACGAAATCGAAAAGGCCCATCCGGACCTTTACAACGTCCTGCTTCAGGTCATGGATCATGGGCGCCTGACAGACCACAACGGCAAGACAGTCGATTTCCGCAACGTGATCCTGATCATGACCACGAATGCGGGCGCGGCTGACCTGTCCAAGGAAGCGATCGGTTTCGGCCGGACCAGCCGTGCGGGCGAGGATGAAGAGGCAATCAAACGCACCTTCACACCTGAGTTCCGCAATCGTCTGGATGCGATCATTCCGTTCGCTAACCTGACGCCGGAAACCGTGGGCCGCGTGGTGGAGAAGTTCGTTCTCCAGCTTGAAGCCCAGTTGGCTGACCGTCACGTTACGATCGAAATCTCCTCTGCTGCCAAGGAATGGCTGGCCGAGAAGGGTTATGATCGCCTGTATGGCGCACGTCCTCTGGGACGCGTCATTCAGGAGCACATCAAGAAGCCACTGGCCGAGGAACTGCTCTTCGGTCGACTGGCCAAAGGTGGGGCCGTCAAGATTGGCCTCAAGAACGACGTGCTGGACTTCGAGATCATCGAAGGGACCGGCGTCAAAGGCGACAGTAGCGCCGAAAAGAAAGACGAAGCGACCAACTAGGCCGCCCGCCACGAAAAAGCCCGTAGGACATTCCTACGGGCTTTTTTTATTCGTAGCGGTGTCCGTTGACGGTCACATATCCGGGCCACGGCCATTTGCGGCTGGTGCCGTGATGCGTCCAGTCGACCCCCTGCTTGCGCAGGCTGTCGTAGTAGTACCGGCCCTGAACCTCGACGGTGTCGCCCTTCTGCACCCAGGGCCATTGGGGGGCGGTCATTTCATCCAGCCCGGAGACAATCCGGATAGACACGCCCTGCCCTACATCCAGGTAGAAATAGCCATGCCATCCGCTGCGGGTCCGCTTTGCATGGGGTGCAATGGCGATGACGCGCCCGCAAATATGCTCGGGAAGATCCGTCCGGGTGGCGCCACGTTGCTCGAAGGTCTGCTGGTCACTCAGGAATTTGGCGTTGTCACAGCTTGCCGGCATCGGCGCTATCGCCTGTGCCAGAGCAGGAAGTGGCGCACCCAAACATGCCATTGCAGCCAGAAGTCTCAGACGGGACATCATCAAAAGCACTCTCCAGTCAGGAAAGTGCTTTTATGCGCCGAAACACATCCTGAAACAAATGCCGTCGCCCGTTTACAGGGAACCGAACAGAACAGCTGTATCGATCATGCGGTTCGAGAAACCCCATTCATTGTCGTACCATGAGCAGACGCGAACCATTCGACCACATTCCATGATGGCCGTCTGCGTGGCGTCAAAATTCGAAGATGCGGGCGAATGGTTGAAGTCGCTACTAACCAATGGGGCGCTGCTATAGGCCAGAACACCCTTCAAGGGGCCCGCAGCAGCAGCTTCCTGCATGACGCGATTGACGTCTTTGGCCGTTTCCGGTGGACGGCGGGACAGGAAGTCGAACGATACCAGCGAAACATTGGGCGTTGGCACGCGAATGGACGTGCCATCCAGCCGCCCCTTCAAATGCGGCAGAACCAGACCAATTGCCTTGGCCGCTCCCGTGGACGTAGGCACCATGTTGAGCGATGCGGCTCTGGCCCGGCGAAGATCCTTGTGGCGCCGGTCAACGATCTGCTGGTCTCCGGTGAAAGAGTGGATCGTCACCATGTATCCGCACTCGATACCGTAATTGTCGTCGAGCACTTTCACGAGCGGCGCCAGACAATTCGTTGTGCAGGAGGCATTGGAAATGACCGTCATGTCCGGCTTCAGCATGTCATTGTTCACGCCGTAAACGATGGTCGCGTCAACATCCGTGCCAGGCGCTGAAATCAGGACTTTCCGGGCACCAGCCTGAAGAAGCGTGGAAGCTTTTTCCTTGGTGGTGAACAGTCCGGAACATTCAAGAGCCACATCGACACCGTCAAATGGCACCTTCGACGGATCACGCTCGGATGAAATGCGAATGGGACCGTAAGACCGCCCGTTATGGGTCAGGGTCAGCATATCGCCCTCGACGTGGATTTCCCCTGGCAGGCGGCCATGCACGCTGTCATATGTCAGCATGTGAATCTTGTCTTCAACAGACCCAGGGCCATTGATGGCGACGGGCACAACGTCATCCCGGCCGCTTTCAAGAATGCTGCGAAGGGCCAGTCTGCCAATACGGCCAAAACCGTTAATGGCGATCTTTACTGTCATTGTCTTTGGTCTCCGTCAGGGAAAACCGCCGCAAAGGCGGTTTGTCCCGGCAGGTGTGAAAGCGCCGGGACAGTCGTGCCGAGGGGCAGGATCACAGACCGATCCGGTTGAGTGGCTTGCCCGCCATCAGATTCCGCTCGATTTGCTCAAGAGAAACACCACGGGTTTCAGGCACAAATTTCAGGGTGAGGTAGATGAAGAACGCATTGAACGCCGCGTACATCCAGAACGTCTGGGCATTCCCGATGGTGTTCAGGAGCGTTAGGAACGTCAGGCCGACGATCATGTTCGTGACCCAGTTCGTGAAGGTGGAGCAACCAATGCCGAAATCGCGCCCTTTGATGGGCTGAACTTCCGAGCACAGGATCCACACCAGCGGACCGGCAGAGAACGCAAATCCGACGATGAAGGCCAGCAGCATGATCACGGCGCCATATCGCGCAAGTTCGCTATTGCCGGTTCCGAAGTAGAGCAGCGTCCCAACTGAAGCCATGCCGATCGTCATGATGATGAAGCCGGCAATCAGCATCGGGCGACGGCCCCATTTGTCCACGAAGCCAATGGCAATGAACGTCGAAAGCACATTCACCAGACCGACAATGGCCGTGCCCCACATGGCTGCGTTATCGCCAAAACCTGCGACTTCGAAGATGCGGGGGGCGTAGTACATCACCACGATGATGCCCGTGAACTGCTGCATGGTCTGGAGCAGAATGCCCAGAAAAACAGAGCGGCGGAAATTCGCGTTGGCCTTGAACAGACCGTAGCCGCCTTCAATCTGCGCAAGCTGCTCTTCAATGTCCGAGATCTCGGCGCGTGCGTCGCCTTCATGGCCACGCAGCTGATGCAGAACCGTAAAGGCTTCGTCCTTACGGCCCCGCAATACGAGCCAACGGGGGCTGTCAGGCAGCAGCAGCACGCCAAGCAGAAACACGACGCCTGGAATAGCGACAATGCCGAGCATCCAGCGCCATGAGCCGGAATAAGCCAGCAGCGCGTCAGAGATGAACGCTACAAAAATCCCGACCGTAATCATGAGCTGGTAAACCGAGATCAGAGACCCACGGTAGTGCTGATGCGCAATCTCGGAAATGTAAAGTGGAGCGGTAAAGCTTGCGATGCCAACAGACACGCCAAGCACCATACGCCCCACAATCAGCAGCGTGACGGATGTTGCCAGCGCGCACAGCAGCGACCCGAGAACAAACAGGACAGCTGAAGACAGCAGCAGGCGCTTCCGGCCGAAGAGATAGGACAAGCGCCCACCGCAGACGGCACCTACCGCCGCACCGACCATCATCGATGAGACGATGCACTCCTTGCCGAAGTCCGTGACGTTGAATTCCAGACCGATGAATTTCAGAGCCCCTGAAATCACACCCAGATCGAGACCAAACATCAGACCCGCAACAGCAGCCAGAATTGCCGTCAGGACACTTTTACCATTCAGAGACACTGGCGGCGGTGGTGCCGAAAGGTCGATGCCACTCATTGCCTTATTCCTTACTTCAGATTCCCATTATGGGAATAGTCTTTCAACGCAGCATGTTCTCAGGTTGTTTATTCAAGTAAAATCAAATAAAAGAGACAAGTTATATTTCTTTTTATTTGAATTTACATGTTTGGATAGTTCGGTCCATCACCTCCCTGCGGCGTTGTCCAAACGATATTCTGGCTTGGATCTTTGATGTCGCAGGTTTTGCAATGTACACAGTTCTGGAAGTTAATCTGGAACCGTGGCTGTTCATTCTCTGGACGCAGAACCTCGTACACGCCCGCCGGGCAGTAACGCTGGGCAGGCTCAGCGTAGAGCGGCAAGTTCACCTGGATCGGAATGGATGGATCGCGGAGGGTCAGATGGCAGGGTTGGCGCTCTTCATGATTGGTGAAGGAGAACGCCACGTTGGTTGTGCGATCAAAGCTGAGTTGCCCGTCCGGCTTGCGATATTCAATCGGCTTGAAACTGGCAGCCAACCCCGTTGCCGCGGCATCGGACTTTCCATGCCCGAGCGTTCTGAAGGGAGAATGCCCGGTCAGAGTTGTCATCCACATATCCAGACCACCGAGCGCCACACCGCCCAGGAGGCCAAACCGCTCCCATAGAGGTTTGACGTTACGGACGGCCTTTAAGTCTGTCCCGACAGGGCCGTTTCGCAGTTCTTCATCATAATCCGTCAGTTCGTCCTGAGCGCGCCCAGCCGCCAGCGCTGCGCGTGCCGCATCGGCAGCGGCAATGCCTGAGAAAATGGCATTATGGCTGCCCTTGATGCGCGGAACATTCACAAGCCCGGCGGAACACCCGAGCAGAACGCCGCCAGGGAAAGTCACTTTCGGAATGGACTGCCAGCCACCTTCGGATAGCGCACGCGCACCATAAGCCACGCGTTTTCCGCCTTTCAGCAGTTCGGCCACCATCGGATGATGCTTGAACTCCTGAAACTCGCGGTAGGGGTCCAGATACGGGTTTTCATAGCCCAGATGGACAACAAACCCGACGCAGACCTGATTGTTGTCGAGATGGTAGATGAAGGACCCGCCACCCGCCTTGCTGTTCAGCGGCCAACCCATGGTGTGTGTGACCGTGCCTTCATGATGCTTGGCGGGATCGATCTCCCAGATTTCCTTGAGGCCCAGCCCGAATTTCTGCGGGTCCTTGCCCTCGGAAAGCGCGAAACGATCCATCAACTGATGAGCCAGTGATCCCCGTGCACCTTCGGCGAAGAACACGTATTTCCCGCGCAGTTCCATACCAGGCTCGTAGGCATCTCCTGGCGTTCCATCCGGGTTTTTACCGAACTCGCCAGCCACCACACCCGCAACGCGACCCTGATCGTCATAAACGACTTCGCTTGCCGCCATACCGGGGAAGATTTCCACTTCCAGACCCTCTGCAACCTGTGCCAGCCAGCGGCAGACATTCCCCAGCGAGACAATGTAATTCCCGTGGTTGTCCATAAGCTTTGGCATCAGAACATTCGGCAGGCGGATCTGGCTCTTTTCCGTCAGCAGGAAGAAATTGTCATCCCTCACCGACACGGTGATGGGCGCATCCATGGTCCGCCATTTTGGAAGCAGCACATCCAGCGCGCACGGATCAATGACCGCGCCTGACAGGATATGCGCCCCGACTTCAGACCCTTTATCCAGTACGACCACGGAGAGGTCCGGCTCATTCTGTTTGAGCCGGATCGCCGCGGAGAGACCGGCAGGGCCAGCGCCGACGATGACAACGTCATAGTCCATGCTTTCCCGTTCGATCGTAGTCATGGTCTTTCTCCTCCCTGCAGACTGCCAGGGCCTGTCAGAGTTTTGCCGTCAGTTCGGGAAGGATGGTGAAGAGGTCTCCCACCAGCCCATAATCCGCGACCTGGAAAATCGGGGCGTCTTCGTCCTTGTTGATGGCGACGATCACCCGGGAATCCTTCATGCCAGCCAGATGCTGGATCGCCCCGGAAATACCGACCGCGATATACAGATCAGGCGCCACGATCTTGCCCGTCTGCCCGACCTGCCAGTCATTCGGCGCGTAGCCTGCATCCACAGCCGCACGGCTGGCGCCGATGGCGGCATTCAGCTTGTCCGCAAGTTTGGCGATGGTGTCGAAGTTCTCTTTCGATCCGACGCCACGGCCACCTGAAACGATATTCTTGGCTGCCGTCAGCTCCGGACGTTCAGATTCAATGGCCTTGTCTTCCACCCAGGACGAAAGACCCGGATCAGCAGGCACTGAGACATTGTCCACACTGGCTGAGCCACCTTCGCCAACAGCCGAAAAGGCCGCCGTGCGAATGGTGAAAACCTTCACCGGATCGGAGGACTGCACTGTCTGGATCGCATTGCCGGCATAGACCGGACGATCGAACGTCTCGGCATCCTTCACGGCCGTTACGTCTGACAGGATCATGACATCCAACAAAGCCGCAACGCGTGGCAGAACATTCTTAGAGAATGCCGTCGAGCCCGCAGCGATATGACTATAGCCCGAGGCCAGAGACACAATGAGAGCGGCGACAGGTTCAGCCAGTTCATGGGCCAGAGACGCATCATCCGCCAGCAGGACCCTGGAGACACCCTCAAGCTTTGCAGCTTCGGCGGCAGCTTCCGCGCCGTTTTGGGTGGCAACGAGAACCGTCACATCGCCCAGCGCTTTGACGGCAGACAGGGCCTTGGCAACGGTATCGGTTACGAGGTGGCCGTTGGCCACTTCAGCGAGCAGCAGAACAGACATCAGATCACTCCTGCTTCATTTTTGAGTTTCGAAACCAGCTCATCAACGGAACTGACCTTCACACCAGCCTGACGCTGAGGCGGTTCAGCCGTGCGGATGACCTTAAGACGCGGCGCAATATCCACACCAAGGTCAGACGCCTTGCATTCTTCGAGCGGCTTCTTCTTGGCCTTCATGATGTTGGGCAGCGCGACATAACGCGGCTCGTTCAGGCGCAGATCGGACGTGATGATGGCGGGCAGCTTCACGCGGATGGTCTGAAGACCACCATCAACCTCACGGCTGACGGTTGCACTGTCGCCCTCAATCTCGACGGATGATGCGAAGGTGGCCTGGCCCCAACCCAGCAGGGCGGCAAGCATCTGACCAGTCGCGTTCATGTCATTATCGATGGCCTGTTTGCCTGCGATGACGAGGTTTGGTTTCTCATCCTCAATCACCTTCGCCAGTAGTTTGGCGACGGCGAGAGGCTCGATATCCACATTCACATCCGTCGTGGCTTCGACGAAAATGGCGCGGTCCGCGCCCATGGCGAGCACAGTGCGTAGTGTTTCTTTCGCCTGCGGCACACCAATGGAGACAGCAACCACTTCCGTGGCAATGCCTTTTTCCTTGAGGCGGACGGCTTCTTCGATGGCGATTTCGTCAAACGGATTGACCGACATCTTGACGTTCGCAAGCTCGACCCCAGATCCGTCACCCTTTACGCGGATGCGGACGTTGTAATCGACGACACGTTTGACAGGGACGAGGATCTTCATGATGCCCTCCGATGGGTCAGCAGACAGTGCGGAAGCGTTCGACCATCGTGTCCAGCACGTCAGCCGGGTGGCGCTTCCACCAGTTGTTCGCGGAAAAGATTTCCACCTCGCAGAAGCCGGAATACCCGGCGGCTTCCACCTCCCTGCGGATCCCCCGCAGGTCCGCAACGCCGTCCCCCATCATCCCGCGGTCAAGCAGGATGTCCGTTGTGGGAACGAGCCAGTCACAGAGGTGAAAGCCCAGAATGCGGTTTCCCGCACGAGCGAGCTGGCGTGGCAGGTCCGTGTCCCACCACACATGGTAGATATCGATCGCAACACCCACACTATCCGACGCCAGAAGGTCGCAGATATCCAAGGCGTCACGGGTGGTCGTGAGGCAGGAGCGGTCTCCGGCATAGGCCGGATGCAGCGGCTCCAAGGCGAGTTTCACGCCACAGGCTTCAGCGTAGGGAATGGCCTTCGCCATCCGGTCCGCCACGATGTCCAGGCTGTGAGCCACGCCCTTCGTGCCGGTTTCCACACCACCGACAACGATGGTCAGAACATCGGTTCCGAGCGCGGCTGTCTGATCGATGGACTGACGGAAATCCGACAGGATCGCCTCTTCGCTCTGAAGGCCCAGCGGACCGACCAGAAAGGGCGTCCGGCACAGGCCGACAACCTGCACCCCGGCCTGACGCGCCCGGTCTCCAATTTCCGCAGCCCGGCCCTCGATCTCCCGCCGCCAGAACACGATCCCGCCAATGCCGCGTTCAGCACAGCCATCGATCGTCTGTTCCGGTGACCACCCGGCCCCAACACCCGGCACGTTATGGCCAAGTGTTGCGGTATTGAGGGCAAGAGCCGAATGATCGTGGCGAAAGTCCCGCATGATCAGGCCCCGTACACCGACAGAAGCGACTTCATGCGGTGCACAGCCAGATCCGGGTTCCGCAACAGGCCGCAACCATCAGCGAGACGGAAGATCTCCGTAAAATGCTGGAGGGACCGCATGGACTGCGCACCATTCAGCATAACGAAGTGATCCTGAAAGCCATTCAGCCAGGCCAGAAACACCACACCCGTCTTGTAGTACTGCGTCGGGGCCTGAAAGATCACACGAGCGAGTGGAACGGTCGGGTCGAGTGCGTCGTGAAAGCCTTTCACGTCCCCCTCGCCGAGCAGTTTCACACCACGAGCAGCAAGCGGTGCAATCGGATCGAAAATACCGAGAAGCGCGTGGCTGTAGCCCTGCTCGTCACCAGCGATCAGTTCCGGGTAATTGAAGTCATCACCCGTATACATCCGCACGCCCTTTGGCAGGCGACGGCGCATGATGATTTCCTTCTCCTTGTCGAGAAGGGAAATCTTGATGCCGTCCACCTTCGCAACGTTTTCTTCAATGATGCTCAGGACTGTTTCCAGCGCCTCATTGAAATCATCCGTGCCCCAATAGCCTGCCAGAGCCGGGTCGAAATCCTTGCCCAGCCAATGCAGAACGACAGACTCATCACAGGCAGAGAGCACCTCGCGGTAGACCCGCTTATAGTCCTCAGCACTGGACGCCACGCGAACGAGAGCACGACTGGCCATCAGAATGACGCGTGCGCCAACCTTCTGGATCGCCTCGACCTGTTCCAGATATGCTGCGCGCACATAATCGACGGACCGTGCGTCCTTGGGGTCCAGATGGTCTGTTCCCGCACCGTTCACGACCATCGCATCCGGAAGTTCGGCCTTGGTGCGACGGATCAGATCCAGCGCACCAGGCCAGTCCAGACCCATGCCGCGCTGGGCCGTATCCATGGCTTCCGCAATTCCGAGGCCCATGCCGACGAGATAGCGACGGAACTCAAGCGTCTTCTTCCAGTCGATCGTAGCGCGGCCAGACGGTGCATTATCCGTGAACGGATCAGCGACGACATGGGCCGCCGAATAGACGATCCGGGCCGGATTGGCAGGAAGGACACTGCGAGGAACAGGAGTACCGATCAGATGGTAATCCATCTTCCGGCCGGTTTCGTCGGGCAGGATGATCTTCATAACCGTTTCTCAGAAGCGCGGCACAAGCATTCCGGCATCTGCCGAAATGACCTGGCCTGTGGTGTAAGGCAGTTTCCCGGTGGCAAGGGCCGCAATGATGCGCCCTATGTCCGAGGGCTCTCCAACACGGGGAAGCAGGGTCAGCCCCTCTTCCGCGCGCTGGCGGTAGTGCTGAATGACGGCAGCCGTCATTTCTGTAGCGATCAGGCCAGGCTGAACATCATAGACCGCGATATTCTCAATCCCGAGACGCACAGCCAGAGCCTTGGACACCATGGCCGCCGCAGCCTTTGACGCGCAGTACTCTGATCGTTGCACCGCCACAGCCGTCGCATTTGACGATGTGACATTGACGATCGAATGGAACGCATCGGCTGACCGTTCCCGGCTCAGAAGGCGCTTTGCAAAAGCCTGCGAGAGGAAGAACACTGCCTTCGCATTGATCGTCAGGCACCGGTCCCAGCTTGCTTCGGACACGTCCAGCAGGTCACCCCGCTGGAGGACGCCGACGCCCGCATTGTTCACCAGCGTTGTTAGCGGGCCGAGTTCGTCTTCGATCCGCGCCAGAACACCGGCATGGGCGCTGATGTCGGACACATCGAACGGGGCGGCTACAACTTTGGCGCCCAGCCCTTCCAGACGGGCCACGGCTGCACGCAGTTCTGCATCATCAACCGGTCCGTTTACCGCTAAAGAAAAGCCTTCTTTAGCGAGCGCTTCCGCGGCGGCCAGGCCGATCCCGCGTGAAGAGCCGGTGACGAGAGCGACCTGTCTCATGTACGGGCGCCCTTCTTGAGCAGTTCACGCGCGATGATCATGCGCTGGATCTGGTTCGTGCCTTCATAGATCTGCGTGATCTTGGCATCGCGGTAAAGACGCTCAACTTCAAAGCCACGGATGTAGCCGGAGCCACCAAAGACCTGGACTGCATCCGCCGTACGGGCCACAGCCACGTCACCAGCAAAGCATTTTGCCATGGAGCAGGAGCGCGTGGCGTCTTGACCGTTATCGATCTTCACCGCAGCGGAATGAACCAGCAGACGGGCGGCTTCAATGTCCTTGGCCATATCGGCCAGAAGCCACTGAACACCCTGGAATTCAGAAATGTGCTTACCGAACTGCTTGCGCGTTCCGGCATAATCGACAGCGGCTTCAAGGCCAGCCTGTGCGATGCCAACAGCTAGCGCCGCGATGCCAACACGTCCCTTGTCCAGCACGCTCATCATCATGTGGAAGCCACGGTTCATCTCGCCCAGAAGAGCATCCGGGCCGAGGCGCACATCGGAGAAATCAAGCGCACCAACCTGGCTGGCCCGCTGACCCATCTTGTGCTCTTTCGGGCCTCGCTCAACGCCTTTGGCATGCAGGTCCACAATGAAGATGGACATTCCGCGGTTTCCGGCTTCCTTGTCCGTCCGCGCCAGAACGAACCCAAGATCCGCCACCGGGGCGTTATGGATCCAGATTTTTCCACCGTTCAAAATCCAACCATCGCCATCACGTTCAACTGTGGTGCGAATGCCGGACACGTCCGTGCCGGCTTCCGGCTCGGTGATGCAGTAGGCAACCTTGCGCTTCATGGAGAGAATGTCTGGCAGCAGCTTCTTCTGCTCATCCGTGCCGTGACGCACCAGGAGCGTGGAAATCAGTTCCACCAGGCCACACTGATCAGCGATACTGGCATAGCCGCGGGACAGTTCTTCCATCACGACGGCGTAGGTCAGGGTATCGAAGCCAGGCCCTCCGAGCTCTTCCGGAACTGCAATGCCGAACAGGCCAAGACGGCCCATCTCTTCGTAGATTTCGGCCGGAAAACGCTCTTCACGGTCGAGGGCCTCAGCAGCAGGGCGGATGACTTCATCCACGAAGGACCGTGTGGTCTCGCGAACCTGCTCCTGCATTTCATTGAGAAACATAACCCGATTCCCTTATTTAATAACTAACCAGTTAGTTATTATGGTGACTGATCTATTTTCAAGGCCATTCTGCGTTTTGAAATCAAAAGAACTTGATGTTCATAATACCCAGAATGAATTCGCTCTCGTTAAGGAACATTTTTTACTTCGCCATCTTTTTCTACCTCAGCAGAATAGCGCGAAAATCATTGACGTTTGTCCCGGTAGGACCTGGCACAAACAGGTCATCTAATGCCTCAAAGGCAGTATAGGCGTCGTTTTCCGCCAGCAGGACGGACGGGTTAATTCCACGTTCCCGCAGTCGTCCCATACTCTCCCCATCTGCAAAGGCGCCGGCATTGTCCTCAGACCCGTCAATTCCATCGGTATCCGCAGCGAGTGCGGAAACCGGGAGACCTTCAGCCGCGAGCGCAAACGACAGGAGAAACTCCGTGTTGCGACCACCCCGTCCACGTCCACGCAATGTCACCGTTGTTTCTCCCCCCGAGAGGATGACAACCGGCTTCTGGAATGGCTGATTACGAATAATCACTTCCCGCGCGATCGCTGCATGGACCTTCCCGACATCCCGGGCTTCCCCTTCAATCGCGTCTGACAGGATAACAGCAGGAATTCCAAGATTTCTGGACGCAGCTGCTGCTGCCTCAAGAGACAGATGAGCCGACGCCACGATACGAACTTCGTTCCCGGCGAATGCCGGATCTTCCGGACGCGGCGCCTGCCCCAGTTCTCCGTCGAGCCATGCCTGCACTTTAGGCGGCAGTGCGAGCTTCCAGGCCTTGGCCATATGCCGCGCGTCTTCGCGTGTTTTTGTATCAGGCACGGTTGGTCCAGAGGCCACCTGTGCCGGATCATCGAACGGCACATCCGAGACTATGAGTGAAACGACTCTCGCTGGGGAAGCCGCGGCGGCCAGACGACCGCCCTTAATCCCCGAAAACTGCTTGCGGATGCTGTTCATGACAGAGATCGGCGCGCCAGAAGACAGGAGAACCCGGCTGAGCTCTGCCTCATCTTCCAGCGTGAACCCTTCTGGCGGGCATGGCAGCAAGGCCGAGCCGCCCCCGCAGATCAGAGCAACGACCAGATCATCCGGACCTAATCCACGCACCGCCTCAAACAAAGCCGCCGTTGCAGCCAGACCGGCTTGATCCGGAACAGGATGGGAGGCCTCCAGAACGCGGATCTGTTCTGTAGGGTAGCCATAGCCATAACGGGTGACGACAACGCCTTCCAGCGGACCATCCCACACGCGCTCGAAAGCTGCGGCAAGCTGGGCTGCCCCCTTCCCGGCCCCAACCACGACCGTCTTGCCTTTCGGGCGCTCCGGCAGGTTAGCAGCCAGCACGAGGTCTGCGTCGGCCGCGGTAATGGCGGCATTGAACAGACCTGTCAGGAAACTGTGATCGTCGACTGTCATGGCTTCTTTCAGACTCCACTCACGGAAAAGACGGCCTAGGGCGTTCAGAGCGTGAGCCCCATCACGGCATCTCTAAACAGAACGGCATCCATTTCCTTCAGTTCAGGAGAAACCTTCAGAGGCGTGGATGCCTGATCGAGCACGTCTTTCTGCAAGTCGATGCCCGGCGCAATTTCCGTGACCGTCAGCTCACCGTTCAGAAGCTTGAGAACACAGCGTTCCGTCACGTAGGTGACGTCCTGTCCTGTTTCGGTGGCTCTGCGCCCTGAGAAGCTGACCTGATCCACCTCTGGCACGATCTTGGAAATCTTGCCTTCCCGATCAATCACGAGACGGCCGTTTTCGATGTGCATCTTGGCTCCGGCATTGAAATTGCCTGAGAAGATGATGCGTTTGGCCCGTGCCGTAATGTCTACGAAACCGCCCGCCCCTGCCGTCCGATGCGGCGTGGCAGCAAGGCGGCTGACGTTGACAGACCCATCAGCCCCGATCTCAAGGAAGGACAGCAGGGAGCAGTCAAAACCGCCCGCCTGGAAGTAGCTGAACTGGTGGGGAGAAGCGACGAACGCCTCGGCATTACTCGCACAGCCGAACTTGAAGTCCAGCAGCGGAACGCCGCCAACCGGTCCCTGTTCGATGACCCACGTCACGCTGCCATGCAGGCCTTCTTCCAGTAGGATGCGCGGCACATTGGCGGAAATCCCGAAGCCGATATTGACCGCCCAGCCATCCTTCAACTCCTGCGCCACACGTCGCGCAATCACCTTGCCCGGATTGAAATCCGGAATAGCGAAGGACGACAGAGGCCGGAAAATCTCGCCAGAAATTGCAGGATCATAAGGCGTGGCAGTGGTCTGAAGCTGATCCGGGGCTTCCACAACAACGTCCACCAGAATACCTGGCACTTTGACGTCATGCGGCTTCAGCGTGCCCTGTTCTGCCACGCGGCGGACCTGCGCGATGACCAGCCCACCATTGTTATGAGCTGCCAGAGCCATTTCCATGGCACCAAGGGTGGCACCTTCCTGCTCGAACGTCAGGTTGCCATTTTCGTCCGCTGTCGAGGCGCGAATGATGGCAACGTCCGGCTTGAGCGCCGGGAAATACAGCCAGTCTTCGCCCTCGAAGTCCATATGACGCACGATGGGATTGGAGCGTGCGGTTTCGTTCATCGCACCGCCTTCCCGCTTCGGGTCCACGAAGGTATCGAGACCAACCTTCGTCAACACGCCGGGACGCAGGGCCGCACCTTCGCGCAGCATGTCGAAGATAACGCCAGATGGAAGGTTATAAGCGGCGACGTCCTCGGCCAGAATGCGCTGCCAGATAAGCGGTGGCTCAGCATTGCTGGGACCGGACGGGTAAGACCCGCCGATGATCTTTTTGATCATGCCAGGCTGGGCGATATGATCCACGCCCTTGGTCCCGAACATGTCACCCGTCGCGATCGGATGGATCGTCGTCAGGTTCTTCGGGGCCGCTTCCTTTTCAAAACGCTCCCCGAGCGCCTTCAGAACGTCGTCGGGGCACAGGAGCCCGGACGATGCGTTGATCGCAATGGTGGAACCATCCTTAATAAGACTGACGGCTTCCGCTGCGGTTCTGGTCTTGGTCATTGCCTTTGATCCACTATAACTATCTTGTTAGTTACTTATGATCTTGTAAAAATCGCGATGCATGAGGCGCCGCTTGAGAAGGTTATCGTTCTCAAGCATTCCCCAGAATAAAGTCCGCCGCTCGTTCACCAATCATGACCGTTGCCGCATTGGTGTTGGACCCGAGCAACGAGGGCATGACCGAACTGTCACAGATCCGGATGCCTTCCAGACCATGCACATGCAGTCGTGGGTCAACCACTGCCATCTCGTCCCTGCCAATCTTGCACGTGCAGGTCGGATGATAGGATGTGCGCCCCTGCTGACGGGCATAATCCTCATAGGACTTAAGCGTACGGCCGCCGCCTTCTGGCAGGCAGACCTTGCTGATGTACTTTTGCAGCGAGTGGCTGCCGAACATTTCGTAGCTCAGGCGAACGCCCTCGGCCGTTGTCCGCAGATCGTCCGGGTGACCCAGAAAATTCGGATCCACAATCGGTGCTTCCCGAGGGTCAGACGAACGCAACGTGACAGACCCGCGCGCTTTTGGACGGAGCGTATAGCTGTTGAGCGTGATGCCAGACGTCCCTTTCGGAACAGACGCCACACCCGCTTCCGCACCCGCGCCCGCTAGGAAGTGGAACTGAAGATCCGGGCAGCTTGCAGCCGGATCGCCGTACCAGAAAGCTCCGCCTTCCACGACGTTCGACGCCACTGGACCACTTCTAAACAGCGAATATTGCAGGCCAGCCCACATCATCCACTTGTACTGGTTGTACTTGTCGAAACTGTCATGGCCTTTCAGCTCAGCAACAATATCGACACCAAAGTGATCCTGCAGATTCTGACCCACACCTGGCAGATCGTGTACAACGGGAATACCGTGCTCTTTGAGATGCGCAGCCGGACCAACACCAGACAGCATCATCAGCTTTGGCGTTCCAATTGCCCCGGACGTGACCAGCACTTCCTGCTCAGCACGGGCAGTGTGCATTTGCTTGTCCGCAATGTACTGCACGCCGACTGCGCGCTTCCCCTCGAAGACAACCTTCAGAACCATCGCGCCAGTAATAACCGTCAGGTTCTTCCGCTTCAGAGCGGGGCGCAGATACCCAACGGCCGTCGAGCAGCGCCGGTTATTGCGCACCGTAAGCTGGTAAATGCCAGCACCCTGCTGAACTGGACCGTTAAAGTCAGGGTTATACGGAATTCCAATTTCCTGGCAGCTCTGTACGAAGGCGCGGCTGACGGGGTTCGGGCAATCCAGGTTCGACACGCCGAGTGGACCATCCGTTCCGTGCCATGAGCCGGCAAGAATGGAATTTCCCTCAGAGCGGATGAAATACTTCTGGATGTTTTTGAAGCCCCAGCCGTCAGCTCCCTCCTGCTCCCACCGATCGAAATCAGATGGATGGCCACGTGTGAAAACTTCGGCATTGATGGATGAACCACCACCGAGAACACGCGCCTGCACATACGGAATCTGGCGGTTATTGGCGTGCTTCTGCGGTGTGGTGACAAGCCCCCATGTCAGGGGACCCGTCGTCATTTTCGCAAAGCCAACCGGCATGTGAATGAGCGGATTGGTGTCACGCTTGCCTGCTTCGATCAGGCAGACGCGCACCGCCGGGTTTCGGGAGAGACGGGCGGCAAGAACACATCCTGCCGAGCCGCCACCAACGACAACGTAATCGAAACCAGTGATCATTATGCGATCCAGTGCGTCCGTTTGCCGAGATCTACGTGAACGGATTTGATCTGGGTGTATTCTTCCACCCCATACATGCCCGCTTCACGGCCCCAGCCAGACTGCTTGAAACCACCCAGCGGCATTTCAGGGCCGCCAGCCATGATCGTATTGACCCAGAAGCGCCCGGCCTGAACCTTGCGCGTCACCTTCAGGGCTTTGCTGATGTCCTTCGTCCAGACAGACGCGGCCAGACCATAAACCGTGTCATTGGCCAGGGAGATCGCTTCCTCAAGCGTGCTGAACCGGAAGACGGACAGCACAGGGCCAAAGATCTCGTCCGTCGCAATGGACATATCCGGCTTCACATTCGTGAAGAGCGTTGGCGCGATGTACTGCCCACGACCCAGCTCAACCTTGTTACCACCGCACAGAACGCGCGCGCCTTCGGCCTTACCCTTCTCGATGTAGTCGAGAATGGTCTTGTTCTGAGCATCCGTCGTAATGGCGCCAATCTGCGTTTCCGGGTCAAACGGGTCGCCCACGCGGATCTTTTCCATCTTGGCGACAACAAGCTTCTCAAACTTTTCAGCCACGGATTCTTCAACGATCAGACGGCTGGACGAGACGCAGCATTGCCCGGTGTTGAAGCTGATCCCAAAGGCTACCGCATCGGCCGCATCTTCCAGATCGCTGTCCGCAAAGACGACAATCGGGTTCTTGCCACCAAGTTCTAGGCCAAGCTTCTTGAGGTTGCTGTCTGCGGACGCATGGATACAGGACCGGCCAACACCCGTGGAACCAGTGAAGGACAGCATATCCACATCCGGATGCTGCGTCAGAGCCTGACCGACACTCTTTCCAGTGCCTGTCACGACGTTATAGACGCCCTTTGGCAGGCCGGCTTCCGTCAGAATATCGGCAAGCATCAACGTGGTGGCGCTGGTGACTTCCGCTGGCTTCACGACGACCGTGCAGCCTGATGCCAGAATGAACGGCACGCGCTCACACAGGATCATGAACGGGAAGTTCCAAGGCGTGATGAGGCCAACGACACCCACCGGCTCGCGCAGAACCATTCCGAACAGGCTTTCGCCCAGATTGTTGAAGCTGTCGCCGTGCAGAAGGCGCGCGGCACCGGCAGCCATCTCGAAACAGGAAATACAGTTGTCGATCTCGGCCTTGGCCTGAGAAATCGGCTTGCCGTTTTCCAACACTTCCCAAAAGGCGATGTCATCGCGACGCTGCTTCAGAAGCTCAGCCGCCTTCAACAGAATCGCACTACGTTCCGAACTCGCCAGGCCAGCCCACGTGCCGTTTTCAAATGCACGCCGCGCTGCCGCTACCGCATCATTCAGATCGTCTTCCGTGCAACGTGCAATTCGCGTGACAATAACATCATGACTGGGAGACTTGCGCTCGAACATCTCACGTCCGTGGCGCCACTCACCATCGATGAAAAACCCAAAGTCACGAGCCACTCCGGATGGAGCCAGTTTCTGTGCCATCTTGTTCATTGACGGCTTCTCCCTGTCTTTTTTGACGAGCGCTCAATGACGCATCGTCGTTTCAGATTGTCCCGTGAGCAGAAGTCGAGCGCATCAGGATTGTTTAACGGTAAAGATAATATCAAACCGCCTAGGACTGGCGGTGCGCTGGAAGGAGTTTTACCTCATTTTCAAAATGTGGGCTGTGGACAGGACCCTCCACAAGAAGGCTATTTCTCCGAAAATGTTTCCGAAAAAACTACTGTACGGAATGTTTTCCTCGCTCCTGCTTCCTGATTTCACCCCTCCATCATGGAGAGATTAAATCGCTCTCCGCACCATCTGGTTACTTTGGTAGCGCATAATGAAAAATCCCATAAATCACGTTATAGTGATAGATAAATCTCTTTTATATGTTATTTTTTATGTGATGTTTTGACGTCTGCGCGTTTCCGGCCATAAAGCGGGAGCTTCAGGCCCGGCTCTAGCAAAAAGCGAGATTTCCCGTTGAGTGCACAGTCCCAAGACACACAGTCGTCCCGCCCTCGCATCCGCGACGCCGAGGCTACGAAGAGCCGGATTCTCGAGGCAGCAAAGAAAGAATTTGCGAAAAATGGCCTTGAAGGAGCCCGTGTCGATACAATCGCGCTAGAAGCCAATGCCAATAAGCGCATGATTTATCACTATTTTGAAAGCAAAGAGAAGCTCTTCCAAACTGTTCTGGAAAACGCATATTTTGATATTCGGGAATCCGAGAAGAAGCTGGACTTGGATAGTCTGGACCCAAGAGAAGCTCTGGAACGACTCGTCCGTTTTACCTGGAACTATTACATTCAGAATCCTGAATTCATTTCCCTGGTGAATAGCGAGAATCTGGCTCAGGCCCGGCATCTGAAGTCTTCCGATGCCGTCAAAATTGTCAGTCGACGCTTCGTCGGCCTTGTCGACACGATTTTGAAGCGTGGGGTGGCACAAGGCCTCTTTCGAGAGGGCGTTGACCCCGTCCAACTCAATATCACCATTGCAGCAGTCAGCTACTACTACTTCACAAACCAGTACACAGGCTCAATCATCTTCGAACGGGAACTGATGTCCGAGGCTGCTCAGGCAGAACGCATTCGCTTTAACATCGAGACGATTTTGAGAATTGTTTCTCTTTGAACACTGCACAAACTTAAAGAGGACGCAGGACGATCTCATAATAGCCAGCTCGATCCCGACGGTGAGGATGCAGTCCCTTCTGGGAACGCTGGTCGACCAAGCACGCTCCACGCACGAGCGTATCAAACGTCAGACGCCTGTTTTTGCTTCCTTCCAAATACGCTAGAATTTTGCCCAGATTTGGTTGAAATGCCTTAAAACCTACAGTCCGCGAAATGGCTTTCAAACGGGCTAGGCGCTATCAGAAAAACCTACGAGTAAATCTCTGATACTAATTATTAAATAGCTACCACTCAGACGGGATAGAATTGAGATATGAAGATTTCAGAGTGGATGGTGCAGTCTGGCGTCCCATTCGGAACGAGCGGAGCCCGCGGCCTTGTTACGGCCATGACAGATGCTGTGTGCTTTGCCTACACTGTGGGGTACCTAAAGCACCTTGAAACACTAGGGGAATTTTCTCCCGGAACATCTGTGGCTATTGCTGGTGACCTTCGCCCCAGTACACCGAGCATTCTAAGGGCGTGCGCCGCTGCAATTGCCTGGATGAAGGGTGAGCCAGTCTTCTGTGGTTTCGTACCGACACCTGCCCTGAGCCTCTACGCCTTCTCTCGCGGGATCCCGTCTCTCATGGTGACCGGCAGTCACATTCCTGATGACCGCAACGGGATCAAATTCAATCGTGCCCATGGCGAATTCCTGAAAGACGATGAAGCTGCCATGCGGACACAGGACGTTGTTCTGCCAGAGGGTTGGTTTGACGCGCAGGGTCATCTGACAACAGACTTCACACTTCCTGCCGTCACCGACGTTATTGCCGATTATATAGAGCGCTATCGTCACTTCTTTGGTGCCGCCTCCTTATCCGGTCTGACACTGGGAATTTACCAGCACTCCGCGGTCGGTCGTGACGTTCTGGTCACCATTGTCGAAGCTCTGGGCGGAAAAGCGGTTCCACTAGCACGCTCTGATGTATTCGTTTCCGTGGATACGGAAGCCGTGCGTCCGGAGGACGTGGATCTGGCGCGCGACTGGGCTAAAGAAGGGCAGTATGATGCCATCCTTACCACAGATGGTGACTCGGATCGTCCTCTTCTGGCCGATCAGAAAGGCCGCTGGATCCGGGGAGACGTTCTGGGTATTCTGGCTGCCCGGAAGCTGGGAGCTGCAGCAGTCGCAACTCCAATCAGCAGCAACACCGCGCTTGAAGCATCAGGATTTGTCCCCTCTGTCCGACGGACACGAATTGGCTCGCCATTTGTTGTCTCCGCAATGATGGATGCAGCGGCAGAAGGCTTCGTGCCTTCCATGGGCTATGAGGCCAATGGCGGCTTCCTGTTAGCCAGTAATATTGTTCAGGATGGAAAAATACTTCGGTCCCTCCCAACGCGGGATGCGGTTCTTCCCATGCTTTGTGCGCTCATTGCAGCACAGGGCCGTCAGGACGGTCTTGCAGGGCTTCTCCCCACCCTTCCACCCCGCTTTACAGTCAGTGACCGGTTGAAAGAGATCGCTACGGAACGCAGCAGAGCACAGCTTCAGATACTCCGTGACGATATTCCTGGTGTGGCCAACATGCTGGGATTCGTGACCATGTGTGGTCCTGTGACGCAGGTAGATGAGACGGACGGCATACGTATGACGTTCAAGCAGGGCGACATTATTCATTTACGTCCGTCAGGCAATGCTCCGGAATTACGCCTCTATGTGGAAGCTGAGACTCAGGAACGGGCTGAAGAATTACTCACTAAAAGCCTGCAGAATGTTGCTAAATGGCTAGCCTAACAATCTACAGCTCGCCGGTATCTCTAAGTAATTATCCAGAGAATGACTGGAAGACGGACTGCCTAATTCTGGGGGCCAAACTTTACTCACATGTTTTTAAGGCTTTATAGGCCGTAAGCGCGTATCTGTGTTTTGGATAGAATCTACAAGGATGGCCGCAGAAGCGCAGCGGTCTATTCTCATATCGTCAGCCCACCATATAGTCGACGTAGACAACGAACACCGCTGAACGAGCGGTGTTCCGTTCGAAATAATGGCGCAATTCTTAGGAAAGAGCGTGCGGCGAGATTGAAATGCTTTATGGGCATCCTACTCAAGCACGCAGTACGGCCTTGTCTGGCTCGCTCAGTTGATGCCTCTTAAACCTTGATGTAGCCTACTGTAGCAGCCAAGGCCAAGCAAAGCTTCAACGAATTTCTGGGAAAAGACTGGTGCTGCTGGACAGGATTGAACTGTCGACCTCTCCCTTACCAAGGGCGCAGGGTGGCGGGATTAATATATATAAATCAGTTATTTATCCTTCCCTCCTGTTCAGATGCACGGAAATTGCACCGTTCAGCCAATTATCCACACCCTCACGATACGCGTCCGGCATCTTTTTTGCATAACGGGTAACCATGGTCACATTCGACCATCCGCCATCTCGCTGAAGCCTCAATAAGTCACCGTGCAAACAGTACTGCCAGGTGGCCCAGGTGTGTCGAAGGTGATGAGGCGTAACATCTGACACCCACTCCTTTTTTAGAGTCCCGTGACAGTCTTTCCATTCACGCCAGTGCCCCGGTAGATCTGCATTACGACATGCGGTCGCCCACGCGCGCTTAATCTGGCCGCCACTTGTTCGACCCGTATCAAGATAACCCTCTGGATCCGGTCGGCGGCGTGTCGCAGGTGGGCGAAAGACTCGCCCGGATCGATGAGGTATTTCACGCAGGACGAGAACTGCCCGCCGGCAAAGTTCAACATCCCTTTCTGTGCCTTGCTTTTGCCAGAGGGTAACGCGCTTTCCCATAAGATCTACACTGGTCCATTCGAGTTCTAGAGCCTCCGAAAGACGCGCTCCGGTGCAGATCAAGAATGAAATTAGCGGTTGCAAATGGGTAGCAGCACCTTCGACCAGGGCCGTGGCTTCGTCTGGCCGAAGGTATGGGGTGATCGCGCGCGGCACCTTCGGGACATCGAACGCTGGCCTATCGCACCATTTGCGGATGGCGGCATGCTCCAGAATCGCCCGTAATGGGGTTAGTACCTGGCGCAGCTTTGTTGCTGCAGATGCCTTGTGCCCGTCTCGTAGGATCTTGGCGTAAGCACGGTCCACTGACACCTGGTCAATCTGGTGTAGTGGCGTCGTGTTGAAATGCTGGAGCAGCTTTTCCACTGCATCCAGCGTGTTGGAACTGCGTGCGGCGTGATTAATGTAGCTCTCTACTGCCGAAGCGAAAGTGACGACAGCCTTTTGCCCGTAGAGGCTGGCGTTCCAGAGTTCCGCCTCTCTGTGCGCCCTGTACTCTTCCGCTTTCTTTCTTTCAGTAGCGCCTGTGCTCTCAAAAACGCTTTGTCCCCTGACGGTGCCACGGACGTAGAAGAAGGCGGACCCTGGACGATTGACGAGCTTGAGGGGCATTCTAGGCTTTCGATAAGACGACGGATATCTGAGGGGTGAAAGCGGTAACGTGATCCCCAACGTCGATGCGTTGGGCCGCCTGCATGGACTGGGTGGTCCCGCAGGTGTTGGAGCAATTTCGTTCGACCAATGCGCCCATGAAGCTGTGCAAGTACTTGCTGGAACGTCAGGTAATTCGGCAATATTTCACTCACCGTCGTTCCTCCGCGTCCATGGCATTATCTATCGCTAGCCTAGCGCTCTCTCCGGTGCTTAATTTTTGACATCTGCATCCGGTACAGCTCCAGACCATCCATTTGTTAAGCCTCTGTCGTGGCTGTCTTCCAAACTGATGGAATCCAAGCAGAAGATTATTGGTTTCCAGCCAGTCCAGCCGCTCTGTATCTGTCCGCTCGTTCATGGGTTGTACTCCGGCGTAAGGGAGTTCGCGCAGTGCTTGCCGGCGTCTGTCGTGAAGAAATAGACTTCTCCTTCTCCCCAAGGTACCTCTCGATTTGACTGACGCATCAATCCTTTCTCTACCAGTGAGCAAAGAACAGGATTGGCTCGGTCCGTGTAATAGTAGTCCCTGAAGCCTGCCTTCATAACATCACCGCAAGTCGAGCCATGGGCGTGCAAGAGCACGTCGCGTTCCTTGGGTGTAAGTCCCAAGGCAATCTTGTCCGGAGCGGGAAGGCGGATGTCCTTTTCTTTGCAGCGCCGGACTGTGATGTCTGCAAATGAGACGCCGTCAACATCCCTCTGTACTTTGGCGCGAACCTTGCTGGCCGAAGGCCCATAAATAATGCTGCTATAGTCCTCATCCCACCAGGCCACGCGCACTGTCCAAGCCTTACGGATGCGCTCGGTCGGCGGTAGCCGCAGCCGGTTTGCGATCAGGTGATCCCGGTTCTTCTTGTTGTTGACCACGACAGGTCCTGCGTTCCCATCGATCTGACCAGGCGGTGGGGCGATGGCAATTGCTTCTGCGACTGATCGCAGGACAGCAAAGCGCTCCCACTTGCCAGTGTCCTTGCCGGTCGCAGCAGAATATCGGCGTCCTGTCAGGTAGTCCCCTTTTTCGATCACTGTGGCTTTGGCGTAATCGCCGGCCCATGAAAGCGGGTATGCGTACCCTGCGAAGTTGGGACGCCAGAACGAAAGAAACGGCCTGCGTGCCCATACGGCGCGCAGATCCACGATCACGTACTGATCCGTCTGCCCGCTCATGCCGGGTCTCCTGCGTATGCCAATCCGCAAAAAGGACAGAAAGTCGGCGTTACGACCTTTGCTTTTCCGCTTCGACGCTCTGCCTTGCCAGTATCGCAGCGCAGGATTTCGATAGTCGGCCGAGCCACGATTTCATTCTTGGCGATAAATAGAGAGACAGACATCCTGCCGCCTTGACGTTCCTTGAGATCAAGGTCGATTTCTTCGATACAATTGCACGTCATCACACCCCTCCCTCGCGTGTGAGGGCGGCGCGAATATTCCCTGTGATGAATTGCGCATCAAGTTGCCGCTTGGCTGCCTCTATTTTCTGGGTCTTGGTCAGGTCTGGCCGATGCAATACTGCGAGAAGATGAACGGCAGCTAACCCCTTCTCCGCAACCTCGGTTTCCAACACCTTCACCCTCGCCTCCAGCGCGGCTACGTTGGCGGGGCGGGTGAAGAGCGTCCGTGTTTCTGACGCGGGATAGCCGTTCCGTACCTGCTCAAGTTCCGTCGAATCTACAGCGGTCACCCAATTATCGTCAGGCGTTAGGCGCCATTGATATACAGGTCGGCCATGCCCCTCCGCATCCTTCCGGCGCTGTTCTTCCGCGCCTCGGACTTCGGCCTGGACGATATGACGCTTCAGGTATGCCCTGAATACATCCTCGGGATAATCGCTTCGACGTCCGCAAACGGCTTTCACCATATCCGCATGCATTTCCTGAACTTGGCCGTCCTGTTCGCGCGCAGCCCGCACGTTCTGTTCCGTGTTCTGGCTCATGCTGCATCCTCATCCGGCGTTACCAGCTCTGACGCACCTTCATGGGCTGCCCTAATGGCATTGAGCATCATGGCGTAGTTCGTCGGGTTCTTCAGAAGACCATCAATGAACTGCACAAAATCAGGAACACTGCCATCAGTGTGTCTAAATGCTTGCTGGATCGAAATAGTCCCATCGTCCTCTCCATCCTCATGGATAAAGCCGACTGTTACGCGATAGAAAATCTGGGTCATTTCGCGGCATCCTGCGTGGAAGACTTGGCGTAAATAGCCCGGTAGTCTGTCTCTAAAGTCGAAGCCCAGCTCCGTGCATGATGCTCATTGCGGGCACCGACCCAGTTCTTGAACTGGTCGAGATACTGCCAGCCAACGATGACGAACTTCTCTGGCCTCAATGTCCCAGGCAGTGGCTTGGGCTCAACATCCCTAACCGGGGGCGGGAGTGGCTTACTGCGTCGCATGAGTGTGATCTCCCTTGGGAGTTTCCCGTTTGATCCTGGCAAGAGTGTTGCGCATCGAACGGACATCGCTTGGTGTGGATGGGCTGAAGACAATTCCGCCCGTTTTATGCGTCCATCGCAGGTGGCCGCCGTTGGTGCGGGCCGCTGACCAGCCAAGGGCAGCAGCTTTCTTGCGCAGGCGGCGCATGTCTGAGTGAAGGCCGTTCATGCCGACCCTCCCATCATCCAGGAGGGGAGAGGCTTCTCGTCAGATCCGTCTGCCATAGCAACATAGATTGCTAGATCATCTCGATCATGAGGCAGTAGAAGTAGAGCGTTCCCTGGCAAGCGCCGAAAACCCCAAACACTGTTTGGGAAAATGCTTGTTGCCTCGCTAATTGCGGGAATAGTCACGTTGCCTAGGCTGATATCTATCGTCTTGGTCTGCTCACCCGTGGAATTTTTTGAATTAAGCCAAAAATCAACGGATTTCTGCCAATGATAGGGCTCAGACAGAGTGTATTCCTGATCACTCCAATCGTAGGAATAACTGAGGGAGCAGGAGAATAGCGCCCCACCATCTTCCTCATCGCAGCCTTTAGGCTGACCCTTTGGCATTACAAGAAGACAGGCCCCGTAAGCGCATACGACTTCCGGCAACGCGAAATCAGGAATGCTGTCTTCTAGATCCTGAAAGCAGCCTTCCCATGTCAGCCGGAACGGATCAGGAGGAACGCATGCGTCAAAAGCCTCGTTAGGCACGCTCATGCGCAATCCATCCGAACTGCAAGAACCTTCTTTATCGCGCGCAATCAATGCGATTTTTCCATCGGTTGCGAAGAGGGTCACGCCTCCGTCCTTACACGGAAGAACAGTCACTCCTCCGCTTCCACCAGGAAGCGTGTGTCCCCGATATTCTGACTGCACAGCAGGACGTAAAAACCGAAGATATTCTGGTCCAAATGTAGCAAAAACCCGCCGCAAGGGCCGCATCTGTGGTCGAGATTTATAAAGCTCTACGATCTGATCACGAGTGAGAGTTACAGTTTCGCTTTCACTGTCTAAAGCTGCTCTTAGAACTGACTTTGCATCAGCAAAGTGATTCTTTTGCTTGTTTGTCATGCGAAGTTGCTCCCAAGTTCAGTCAGATCGATTTTGATTTTCCCTGCGAAGGACGGTGAGCAGACCGTGGCGACCAGGCGATTACCCAGATAGATATCGTGGTCACATAGCGTCTCGCGGACGTCGTCTTTGGCCTGCTGCTCGGCGTCTTTGTAGTCGGTGTAACGCTGGCCAGCGTATGGCCGAGGGCGAACGCCAAGCATGCAAACCGTAAACATTTCCGGCGCTTTCGCTTCAGTGGACATCGCGCCCTCCTGGCAGAAGGTCGGTGCAAAAGCGCAGGAAGCCAGCAAGGCGACCGGATGCCTTTGCGGCCTCAGTGCGCATCATCAGATCTTGCATGGTCTGAGGACCGCGCATCGGCGGCTCCGGAAACGGGATGGCCTCTGCCGGCTTCGTGGCGTGCAGCAGCGCGACCAGTTCCGCCTCAACAGCTTCAGCCGTTGCGGCATACGCCTTGGCAATGCCTGGAATAGACGCATCAGCAGCTCTTGCGCGTGCGTGCACCAGGCACACGCGCCGCTCCCGTGCTTTCTGTTGAACTGCCAGCGGGCGGTCAGACAGATATTCTGCAAATGTCTGATCGGTATGCCCGCGCAGGAGAGGATGAAGCGGACGCATCAGCTCTGCCCTCCCTGCCGACGCTGGCAGGCCTGTTCCCTAGTCTCACTCTTTCGAGGGCGCCCCCCGGAATTGTTGGACCTGGTTCCGATCAGGAAATCAGCGTTATACCTCCGTATACCCAGCTTCCACTGGGCGCACTCAACAGCCTTGCCCGCCCAGAAGCCAAGAACAAATACGGTTACCGTTATGAGGATCTGGGCAATCATGCTGCAGCTCCCAGGTCATGGGTCAGCTGGCGCGAAGGCGCACGGCAGCGCCATGTGTTCGCGATGTCGCGGAAAACCGTCACGAACGCCCACCGGATCCCGTTCGGTATCATCGGGTCATGATGCTGGGTGGCGTAGTTCGCAATCATGTCCCAGTGGTCTGCTTCGCCAAGCATGACAAAGACCGGGACATAAGCGCGGGATGCAGCGAGCTTTAGACCTGAAAGGTCCTGAAAGCTGTCTGGCAGGTTGCGGCGCAGGATGATGAGCGCTCTCGCAACGTCGAAACTGATAAGGGCGTGAGACTGGCGCGCCTCACCTGCGGGCAATGACATATCGATCTCCATCGCATCGGCGCGATAGAGATATCGTTATGCGATAGTTTTATCGCCATCAAGAGGAAATGCGACAAAACTATCGCATTTTATTCAGGTCGATAACTTCCCACGACGATCGCGATAACCTCCAGATCCAACGCGCAGCCATGATCGGCATCATGTCCGTCCTGGGATATCGCTTGCGCCACATCATCTAAGATCACTGGGGTTTGGAAGGCAGGATCATAACTTTCCGGCCATAAAATGCGCCTACCGTCCGCCGCTTCTTCATATTTTTTGATCGTAGCCTCTAGACCACTTTCACCCCTCTTTAGGACAACAACTCGCTCTCCGCTTCGTGGCATTCTGCCTATGCAATCAGTGCGAACCGCAATAGCGATGCTGCCTTCTGGATACACACGGTTCATGCTGCTCCCGCGCACCAAGAGACCAAATCGCTCAACTCCGAGGTAGCGATCATCAGCAGGAACATTAATCGCTTTCCAATCCTCTGCCGACCACTCTAGCGCCTCCTGCCAAAGCCCTGCCTGGACCGCGCCTTTTACAAACACAGTACCTACTGGCACCTCTTGGGTTTCAGAGGGTTTGAAGCTTTCCATGGATGCATCGCCTGCTGCGACATCCAAGAAGTAAGAAGGGTTCACACCTAAAGCCACAGCGAGCTTCTGAAGGTTTGCCGGCTTAGGAGCATGCCCTCGTGCGCGCATATGCCTTATTGTGTTCAAACCCACACCAGCAGTTATGCACGCCTTTCGCTCGGACATACCGGTAGCGTCTAGACGCTCTTTTATACGGGCCAAAAGGAGTTCGTAGCTCATGCGATAATTCTGTCGCATCGCCTTGTCATTGTCGTGCGATATGAGTATCGTACCAGATGCGATGAAAGTATCGCATTTGGAGAGATGATGCTGGATTATCGGAAACAACTCGTTTGCCTAGCTGAAACCATGGCGACAGCTCGCGGACTTTCAGAAGCTCGCATAGCTAACCTCGCAGGGTGCGACGGAAATTTCTTTGCGCGTCTCCGCACAGGAGGGGGCTGCCGAGTTGATACCCTTAACCGTGTTGTCGAGTTCTTCTCCTCTAACTGGCCAACAAATACACGTTGGCCAGAAGAAATCATTGTGCGTCCGATGGCAGGAAAGGCGGCATGAGGATTCTTCATTCTCTCAAGCGTAAGCTTCGCTCATGCTGCCGTCAGCAAGATGCTGTCTTGGAGAGTTACTCAACCGCCTCCAAAATCTTCTTGAACTCCTCAAGTTCTTTGTGTGCTGCACGCTGCTCAAGCCCTGAATATCTACGAGCCATTGCGCCTGTATCAGCTCCGTCAACAAATTCAGCGGCTGAGCCAAGAATCTCGTTTGCGCTCTCATGGGGGTTAGCCAGCAGCAGCTTGACGATGAGAAAGCGGTTCACGTCCAAGGCCGCACGCATACGTCGGACTTCTTGGCTCGCGTTCTCAGAGAATTTTTTGGCGTCGTATATAGCGCCTTCAATGTCGCTAATCTCGTCGTCATCAACAATCGCGTCTATCGCGGTTCCTGACAGCAATGAAGAAATAGCTTCGAACTTTCTCAAGCTCATTCGCGGCACCTTGTCATTACTGACTGCATTCAGCCCTTCGACTAATAGCTGCGTCTGTCGTTCAAGTGCTGTCAGCCGCTCCGCAATAGTAAATTCACTCACGGAATCGTCTCCTGTTGGTTGTGACAAACACAGGATGGCCGATCGTAGTCGAGGGCGCGAGTCCTCGACTATGCTTATTGGAAGTCCAGCATGAGCATTTTTCATATCCTTAAGCGTAAACTCCGCTCATGCCGCCGTCAGCAAGATGCTGTCTCGGCATCTACACATGCTTCAGAAATAGAGGCGGGAGGCTTTCCCTCTTATCTTTACGATGGCTGGAAAGGCTATTCCGAGGTTGAGAATTTACCCCTCGGAATACGCCTGTGTCTTGTCAAGAACATGAGCAATTTTGAACGCGCAGACCTTGATGGGCTTCACCTGTGTAATGCCGACAGCGACCTGACCATTACTATCAGCGAGAGGCAGTTCCACTTCTTCCTGACAGCCTTACGTCTTGCAGCAACTCGTGAAGGAGCTTCTGGGCTTCAACTTCGTCAATGGTTGTGCGGTCTTCAAGCGGGAGAGAAACGTCCAACGTCAGCGTGCCGTACCGGTCGTTCCCGCCGTCTACCAGATCACATGTCGCACGAAACTTGGGACTTTGATCCCACGTCTTCGTGTCTATCGAATAATCTTTCAAATACAATTTCACGGACACCGGAATCGTCTCCTGTTGGTTGTGGTGACTACAGGATGGACGATCGTGGTCGGGGACGCGAGTCCTCGACCACTGCGAAGGGAGACTGCGCATGAGCCTGTTCTACGAGCTCAAAAGCGCTACTCGTCGGGCAGTAGCTTTTGCTCGCGGTGTCGATCCTGCTGCTGCGGCTACCCGAGTCAGTCGAGCACGAATTTCTGAGTATCAAAAGGACCATTCGCCTTCGATTATTCCTGCTGATGTTGCCGTCGCTTTGGATGTCTCTAATGGAGACCCCACGATTCTGACGGTCATGGCTCAAGCAGAAGGATATATTCTGGTCCCAATCCACGTTGGGGAAGGCCATATTCCGTCCAGCATGGAACTGGTGGCCAAGCGCGCAGGCGATACCATGACCACGACAGTTCGTATCATGGCTGACGGCGTCATCGATGATGGTGAAGCTGTCGAACTCGAAGCCGAACTCTGCAAGCTGCAAACGGCAGTAAGCCACGGCCTTCGTGCCGTTCGGTCTCGTATCAAGAAGGGGGCGCTGGCATGACGATCCAGATCCCAACTACGTTTGACCGGGACAATGTTCCGTCAATGGCCTTCCTGAAGGTTCTCCCGGCCGAACAGCGCGGCGTTTTTCATTCGCTCATGGATGCGCTCAAAGCAGCTCGTGACGTCGTGTTCCGCGTTGGCGGCCGTGCGCTGGACGATGCCCAGGTGGCGCAGATGGCGTGCGAGAATGTCGATGTGCTGCAGCGTGTTTTGCCGGAACTCGAGTTCACCCGCTTTATCCTGCGCGATGAAGACGGGGCGCTTTACAGCCCTCATCTCGTAGAACGCCATATCCGCCGCCTGGAACGCGCTGAAGCGCGCGCCGAGCGGCAACGGCACCTGGAAGAGTTCCAAGCCCGCCAGGCGGCCGGGGAATTCGCTCCTGATGCTGGTGTGAAGGCCATGACGTCCCGTGCCAATGCCGGCAAGGGCGGCCGCCCTCGCAAGGGGGAGACGCCGGAAGAGGCTCGTCTACGTCGGGAGCATGAAGCTAACCAGCAGCGTGAAATGCGTCTCCTGTCAGCTGTTTCTGGTGGGCGTAATTCAGAAACCGAAAACCTAACCCAGTTTTCAAAAACGGTTTTGGTTTCCGGGGTTTCAGTTTCGAAACCGGTTTCTGGGTTTCCCGTAGATCTAGAGTTAGAGAGAGATAATAACCTTTCTAATTCTAAATCTACGAAACCGGCAGAAACCAAAACCGAAACCGATCTGGAAACTCAAACCGAAAAGCCGGCTCTTGAAATTCCAGAAGCCCTGATCTCGCAGACTGTGGCCCGCGTTCTCAAAATTGGACGCCTCCCTGATGGTCAGGCCGGTTTTGCCAAGAGCATCTGCGGTCGCTTCCTTCGGGAAGGTGTTCCTGCGGATATTTTGGTTGAAGCTGTAAAGCAGCACGCTGAAAAAATGGCTCTAAACGGCGATACTGCCAACCGAATGGGCGCTTTCTGTAAACCGATTGAGCGTTTCTTTGCTGACTATCAGGCCGGCGTGTCAACCGAACCAGCACCACCAGCCCCCACGCTTGCGGGCTGGGAAAGCAAAGCGCTGGATGATTATGCCAGGGCACAGAAGCTCCGGACTGAAATGCTGGCTGAAAACCGCGATTTCACAGCACTGATGCGGGACTGGCCGGATGTTGCGAAGGCCAACGGGCTTCCCTCATGTGCCGTTGAGCGAGATGCGTATCTTTCCTGGTACCGTCCGCAGGAGCAAGCCGCATGAGAGCTTCCGGATATGAACGGCAAAAGCATAACTGGTACGTCGAAGAGAGCTGGGTTGTGGATGCAATGCTTCAGGCGGAACGCCCGTTTCAAGGCAGGGTTATGGATCCTTGCTGTGGTGGCGGCACAATTCCGGATACCCTGGTAAAGCACCCATCAGGGGCCAGCGTTCAAGAGTGCCTGGGGGCTGACCTGATCGACCGATCTAACGGACGGTTTCGCATTGGGGACTATGGAATCACGCTTGCTGCTCTGAAGCCGGATAGTGTGATCAGTAATCCTCCTTACGGCGGGGAAGAAAAGGAATTTATCGAGACCGCACTTGCTCACACGACCGATAGGGTTGTGGTCATTCTACGGCTGGCCTTTCTCGAAGGGCAGAAAAAAAAGGTGTGGTTTGAGGGCAAGGGTCTAGCGCGCGTCTGGGTTTCAAGCCGCCGCGTGTCGATGCCGCCAGGTGGACTTGGGGTAAAAGCCAAGAACGGCTCTACCGCCTATGCCTGGTTTGTCTTCGAGCATGGGTATACTGGTGCGTATCCTGCTCTGGGCTTGATCTGACGCATGTTTTTCAGACGCGCCATTGCCCGCCTCACCCATTCCGAATTCGATACTGTCTGCCTCGAACGCGACCAGGCGCAACAGCGCGCTGACACAATGGCAAAGACAGTAGCGAACCAAGCCCTGGAGATTGTCACCCTCCAGGCCCGTCTGGCTCGGCTCACATCGAACCGGGATGCCGACGGCCGATTTTGTAAGCGCAACCCCACATGAACGTGGAATGCAAATGACTACTGCCGCTGAGGCAACTCAAAAAGTTAGAGAAGATATCGTCCCACTTATGGGAGCATGGATCAACCGCTTTACCTTGGCAGAACTTGACCAAGGCAAGAACAAACCACCGATCGAAGTGCTACGTCGTGGTGCTGGTCTTTACGGACTTTTGCGGTCAGGAACGATTACTCAACGACACGTTGAAAGCGCACAGCGATGGGCGCGCGATTTCGAGACTGGGATCATGGGTGCTTCCAATCCAGAGATCAGGTCATCGGGACAAGGAACGCTGGAAGACTCTCTTCTGGCCAGATCGTTTGCCGTCGCACGCTGTGAAGGAGTTCGGCGGACTTTAGGGCGATATGCTGGTGATCTTCTTGTTCTGCTCGTTCTGGATGGACTTTCAGTGGCAAGAATTTCCGAGCTTTACGGGAAGAACCGCCAGGGCATGACTGGTGCGATCGAACTGCTTCTGGAGCAGCTTGCTGATTACTATGAAGGAAACAAAATTCACTAAAAACCTGTTGACCTGAAACAGATTTGGACAGTAAAACTCTAAACTCATCGATAGGCGTGTGACTGGAAACGGTCCACGTCTTTTTTATTGGCGTTTCGCCTCCCCCAAAAGTGAATCAGAAATGCGGACACTCGCACCTGCGAGCGCAGGCGACGTGTGCCGTCGCGGCGCGCAGCACTATTTTGTGCTGGCGGTCGATGGTGCGCGGGCACTTTGCGTGCCCGTCATCTTCAATCGCACCTTTATCCATCGCGCCGATGTCTCAGTCTGGGGCGGAAAGCGCGAAAAATTCCTGCGATTGGCAGGTTCTACGGTCGTTCGGTGCACAGATCATCGCTGGCACAGCAACACCTGGGACAGCCGCGTCATGCAGGCCAGTCCCGCAACCATACGAAAAATCCTCGCAAGCTTTGGTCGGGATCTCGAAGCCCAGGCGATAGAAGCTGGTGGCTCAGGATTGTATCAATCTGTCCTGGCACGCGGTCCTAAGCTGGGTGATCGTGGTCGAAAGAAAGGCGGATCGCCTTCTGACTGACCAGAGCAAAAGCCGACACGATAACCCAGAGTTATCTGACAAGCCTATCAGGACAGAGTGTCAGATAACCCTCTGGATGGGTTCATAACCCGTCAGATAATCAGCGTTATCTGACGGTTTTTCAGGGTCTCCGCAGGATCGGAAACCTTTATAATTCAATTACTTGTCGGAGAGTTGGGCCAATGGCGCCAGCGACGGACGCGAAAAGGCCCCGTATCTCTGATGACGATCGCCTCGTGAATATGTGGCTCCACAACCGGTCTGCGAACACGTCCCGCGCTTATCGTGCGGATGTGGACGCGTTCCGCCATTGGACAGGCAAGCCGCTTGCGGATGTTGTCCTGGATGACCTGCAAGGCTGGTTTGACAGCCTCACAGGATCAGACGCCACGCGCCGGCGAAAGCTGGCATCCGTCAAATCGGCTCTGGCCTTTGGGGTCCGCGTTGGTTTTCTGGATGTGGACGTTGGCGCAGCGCTTCGCCTGGAGCGTGGACGCGATTGTCTCAGTGAGCGGATCCTCACGGAAGAGGAAGTGCGGCGCATCATCGACATGGAGCCCTGCCCACGAAAGCAGGTTGCTCTGAATGTCCTTTATTACATGGGGCTGCGCATCTCAGAGATGTGCGCCCTCAAATGGCGAGACATGACACGGCGTCAACAGGGAGGCGTGGCCTCCGTGTTCGGCAAGGGGAACAAGACACGGCATGTGTCTGTTCGCGCAAAGCTGTGGAAAGAAATCGTGGCTGTGAGAGCAGACGACTGGCGTCCCGATACGCCTGTTGTCCCCGGTCACGATGGGAGCCCGCTTCACTTGAGAGCAGCACATCGCCTCGTGAAGCGGGCGGCGAAGCGTGCCGGATTGCCTGATGCCTCTGCGCACTGGTTCCGGCACGCCCATGCCTCACACGCATTGGACAACGGCGCACCCGCCCATGTTGTCCAGCAGACTTTGGGGCATTCCGACCTGAAGACCACCACACGATACGCCCACGTCCGAGAGGGCGATGGCGGCGGCAATTACCTGAAGGACTGACGCCTCACGAAGCGGCGGCGTCGGCCATTATTGGAGAGCGCTATGAGCACCCGATACCGACGACGCCCTGAGACACCAGCCGAGATCCGGGCCGAGCATGTGGACTTCTGGGCCCGCGCAGCCGAGCGCTACGAACGCACGGCGCACCATGCCCGGATGCCAGGAATGAAGATCTGGGCCGCTGCCGAGGCACGCCGCGCCCGCGCAGTTGAGGCCAAGCGCAAGCGAGAACAGGCATGAGCCATAATCCCGACGATTACATGAAGGATTCCGCTGGACGCCTTGTCCCGCGTGCGAACGTGAAGCCGGAAGACCTTCTCCAGGACGAACTGGTCAAGAAGCTCTTCGAGCGTGCCCGCGCCATTCGTGAGCTGATGCGCCAGTTTCGTGAGGATGCGGACAGCGATATCCGGGCCTTTCTGGACCTTCTGGCTGAACAGTATGGAGCCAAGAAAGGCGGCGCGAAGGGCAATCTGACGCTGTCGACCTATGACGGCTGCGAGCGCGTGACCATCGCCATCAGTGACACCATCACGTTCGGCCCTGAACTCCAGATCGCCAAGGAACTGGTGGACAGCTGCCTGACACGCTGGACGGAAGGCGGAAACGCCAACATCCGCGCTGTCGTGACCGATGCCTTTGACGTGGGCAAGGAAGGCAAGCTGAACGTCTCGAAGATCCTTGGCTTGCGCCGACTTTCGATTGACGATGAGGAATGGAAGCGTGCCATGCAGGCCATCACCGACGCGGTGAAGGTCAATGCCTCTCGCAGTTACATCCGTTTTCACGAACGCGCCTCACCTGATGGCGCATTCATTCAGGTGCCATTGGACATCGCCAAGGCATGAGCCTTCTACGATGCATCAACAACGGTCTGACAGTGCTGGACACCAGCATTGCCCGCGTTCCTCCAAAGACTGCGGATGCGTTCTACGTGTCGAAGGAATGGCGAGGCCTGATGGCCACCGTCCTCAAACAGCGTGGACGCGTCTGCGAGCGCTGTGGCCGCACGGGCTGCCGGATCTTCGGTGATCACATCGTTGAGCTGAAGGACGGCGGTGCGAAGCTGGACCCGAAGAACGTCCAGCTGCTCTGTGGTTCGTGCCACACGGCCAAGACGGCGCAGGCCAAAGCAATTCGAACCGCCAAAAACTGGTGAAAACGGCGGAAAACTACCGTTTTTTCATCTCGACACGTCAAACCATACCGAAATGGTACGGATTGAAGGGGGTGGGTCGGATCTTCAGGCCGGCCCAGGGGGCGTAACCGCGCCAGTCCCACGCGTGAAAATTTTTCCTGAAATTACGAAATGAGGTGCGCACCATCCTGCGCAGGACGGTCCAGAATGTCGAAGAAACCGCCAACAGACTGGGCGGAAATTGCCAACGCTTATTGCGCGGGAACCCTATCAAACCGCCAGATTGCCAAGAAATTCGGAATTGCCGAAAGCACCCTGCGCAAGCGCATCGCGTCTGAAGGATGGGAGAAAACAGGCGCGCAAAAGGTGCGCACTTCCACCCCAAAAGTGCGCACCACTGCGCACCAACAGCCAGTTGCGCAAAAACGCTCCTCCCCTGCCGTCGCTGAAGCCGCCCCTGAAGATCTAGAAGAGCGCTTGCTTTGCCTGGCTGGGCGTATGACCGAAGAGCTTGAACACTCGACTGCGCACCTCGATGAAATCATCGAGACGATCAGTGGTGAAACTGCCGACGACAAAAGTCCACGACGTCAGGCTGAAATGATGAAAGCCGTCAGTCACTCGATGCGAGCGAATATCCTGAAGACGATTGCGCAGACGGTCGCACTTCTGGGCGGCAAAGCTGGTGCGAAAAAAGGCAAGAAAGAGCTGCAAAAGGATGAGGCTGAAAAGGCATCCTCCGGCCGGTTTGCTCCCATGACACAGCCCAAACTGGTGGTGAACAATGGCCGATAAAACAACGCTCAAAACCACATCCCGGTCCCGAAAAACGGCCACCAAATCAAGCCAGACAGGAACGAAACGGACAGCAGCGCTTTCGGCACAACTCCCCGTTTTATCCTGGTCTACAGCTTGCCTGGACTGGGAAAAGCGCATTGTCGCCAGAGAAAGCATTATCCCCTGCCCGCCGCTTTTCCCGGCAGCGGCCAAACAGGGCATGGACGTCTTCAATGCCCTGAAGCTCGTCGACGTGATGGGTGAGCCGACGATCGGGGAATCATGCCTTCCCTGGCTAAAGGATTTCGCAGAATCTTTCTTCGGGTCCTACGATCCGGAAACTGGCCTTCGGCGCATCAGCGAGTTCTTTCTGCTGGTTAGCAAGAAGAACACCAAGTCTACTATCGCTGCTGGCGTCATGCTGACCCAGCTGGTGCTGAACTGGCGACGATCGGCTGAATTCCTGATCCTGGCACCGACCAAGGAAGCGGCCGACAACGCCTTCAAACCGGCACGCGATATGGTCTTGAACGACCCGGACCTGGACGCGATCTTCCATGTTCAGAAATACAATCGCATCATCGAGCATCGTCAGACCGGGGCCACGCTCAAGGTCGTGGCCGCTGATGGCCAGGCAGTCGTCGGCAAGAAGGCGACCGGCATTCTGGTCGACGAGCTCTGGGAGTTCGGCAAGAAGCCGACAGGCGAGAACATGCTCATGGAAGCCATGGGCGGCATCTCGTCGCGCCCTGAAGGTTTCGTGATCTATCTGACCACCCAGTCAGAGGAAGAGCCCGCAGGCGTCTTCAAGTCGAAGCTGGATTATGCCCGATCTGTTCGGGACGGGAAGATCCAGAACAAAAGGTTCTTCCCGGTCATCTATGAGTTCCCAGCCACCCTGATTGAGGCCGAGAAACACAAGGACCCGGACTACTGGTACATCACCAACCCTAATCTCGGACTATCGGTCGGGACCGAGTTCCTGACCAGCCAGTATGACCAGCAAAGGGAAGCCGGCGAAGGTCCGCTGCGGGTCTGGATGGCCAAGCACCTTAACGTCCAAGTCGGATTGTCCCTGCGGGAAAAAGCATGGGCCGGCGCAAAATACTGGGAAGTGCAAGGCCAGGATGAACTCACTCTCGACGAGGTCATTGACCGGTCGCGGGTGCTTGTCGTCGGCATTGACGGCGGTGGTCTGGATGACTTCCTGTCCATGGCCGTTCTGGGCTGTGATGCCAAAACTGATGAATGGCTGCATTGGCAACGCAGCTGGGTGTTCCGTGACGTCCTGAAGACCCGCAAGGAAGAAGCCCCCCGCTATCTCGACTTCGAGAGACAGCAGGACCTGGTGCTGGTCACGACCATGCAGGACGACATCATCGAACTGGGCGAAATCGTCGAAGACCTCAACCGATCAGGCAAACTCGCCCTGGTTGGGCTGGATCCAGCCGGGGTCGCGGAAATCGTCTTTGAGCTTCGCCGCCGAGAGGTCGAGGAAAGCCAGATCGTCGGTGTCAGTCAGGGCTGGAAGCTCACCGGGCCAATCAAGACCCTGGAGCGCAAGCTGGCGGACGGGTCTTTCCATCATGGCGGCCGTCCCATCATGGCCTGGGCCGTTGGCAACGCCAAAGCCCAGGCACGGGGCAACAATATCGAGATCACCAAGCAGCTGGCAGGCGGAAAGAAGATCGACCCCCTGATGGCCTTGTTCGATGCCGTGGCCTGCATGTCCAGAAACCCGGAGCCACCCAAAGGGGGGCATATTGATAACTTCCTGAAAGGGGGAATGCTCAGCGCATGACTCTGCGAACAGCCTTCACTGGTCTGCTGACCAAGGCAGCCAACGCCATAGCGCTGTCTGTCACAGGTGTCAGCCTGACAGATCTGCGGCTGGGCGCATTCATGGCGGGTGGTCCCAGTCACTCTGGTCAGTTGGTCACGGTCGACAGTGCCATCCAGTTGGACACGGTCTGGGCCTGTATCCGGCTTCTGTCGGAAACCATCGCATCCCTTCCGCTCAAGCTTTACGAGCGGGAGACAGAAAACACGTCCAATGCGGCCAGATCGCATCCCCTGTTCTCGATCCTGTACGACAAACCGAACGCGGACATGACGGGTGTCGAGTTCTGGGGCTGCATGGTGGCCAGCTTGCTGGCTTGGGGCAACGCCTTTGCCCAGGTGGTCAGACGGGGTGATGGAACTATCATTGCTCTCAATCCGCTCCAGCCTGATCGCATGACAGTGCGTCGAGACTCAAAGACTGGTGGCCTCGTCTACACCTATGCCTGGCAGCAACAGTATCTGACGCTAACGGAAGACGAGATCTTCCACATCAAAGGTTTCTCGTTCGATGGCCTGATGGGTCTCTCTCCTATCACCGTGGGCCGGCAAAGCCTTGGTTCCGCCATGGCAGCAGAAGAAACGGCAGGAAGAACCTTCAAGAACGGTCTCCTGACCCAGAATTACATCAAGGCTCCTACCTATCTGAATAACGAACAGCGTGGTTTGGCGAAGGCTGCCTTGGAAGACTATACTGGGGCAATCAATGCAGGGAAAACGCCACTTCTTGAAGGTGGCTGGTCTGTTGAAAGCATTGGTCTGAACCCGGAAGCCGCCCAGCTTCTTCAGACACGCGCCTTTAACGTCCAGACCATCTGCCGGTGGTTTGGCGTCCAGCCCGTCATGATCGGCAGTATGGAGAAATCAACGGCCTGGGGCTCTGGCCTGGAGCAGATGAACCTCTGGTTTCTGCAATATGGCCTGATGCCCTGGCTGGTCCGGATCGAACAGGCCATTTCCCGCTGTCTTCTCAGTCCAGCCGATCGACTGACCTACTTTGCCAAGCACAATGTCGATGCCCTCCTGCGGGCCGATACGCAGGGCAGAACGGCGTTCTACATTGCGGGACGGCAGAATGGCTGGTTTACGGCCAATGAGGTCCGAGAAAAGGAAGAAATGGCCCCGATGGCGGGCGGAGATGTGCTGACCGTTCAGGCGCAGATGATCCCGCTGACCGATGTCGGGAAAAGTGCTGTTCAGCCCACGCTGAAGCCCGTTCCGGGTGGTCAGCCGTCACCAGATCCGGCCGCGTCCGGCACAACAGGAGATCCAGATGTTTGATGGCGATTTCCTCGCTGCTCCCTTCGAGGTCAAATTTGCCTCTTCGGGTGAGCCGGGGACATTCGAGGGGTACGGCAGCGTCTTTGGGAATGTTGATTCCCATGGCGATGTCGTCATGCCGGGCGCATTCAACCAGACACTGGCCGAACGCAAGGCGCAGGGTCGCACCATTGCCATGCACGTCATGCACGGGCTTTTCGGCGGCGATGGTCTGCCTGCGGGGGTCTGGACCGATGCGTCTGAAGACAGCAAGGGGCTGCACCTCAAAGGCAAGCTCTCCGGCATGGACACCGATTACGGCAAGCGTCTGCACGGTCTGGTTAAAGATGGTGCGCTTGGTGGGCTGTCCATTGGTTTCAGTGTTCCCCAGGGCGGGGCCGTCAAGGCTGCCCAGGGCAGCGGTGCCTCTCGCCAGATCAACCGGGTCAACCTTCATGAGGTGAGTCTGGTGGATGACCCATCCAATGCCGCGTCTCGAGTCACAGACATGAAGCGCCGCTTTGAGCGGTGGGGACTGAAAACGGCCATGATCCCGGACAAGGCCACGGCATCGATCGCTGCTGCCATCGGGTTGCATCAGGCCAGCCTGAAAGGCGGTCATCCGCCAACGCAGGAAGAATGCGACGCCATGCTTCAGCATCTTCAGGAAGCGCATGAAGCGCTGACGGGAGCGGCACTGCCGATCACAAGGAAGTCTTCGTATGCAGAAGATTTCCAGCATGTTCTGGAGACGCTTTCAGGTCTGGGGCGCCCATCTTCGTTTCTGGCCGGCTTTTCTCTTCCGGATCTCAAAGGAATGTCGATGGGAGGAAGCGGGAAAACGCCGTTCGGTGATCTGATGTCGTCGGCAATGAAAGAAATGAATGCCGACATGAGCAAAGCGAAGATGACGGGAAACCCTGATCATGATTTCGCAGCAATGATGGTGCCGCATCATGTTGGCGCTGTCGCTATGGCGCAGGCAGAGTTGGATCACGGGAAAGATCCGGCCATGCGCGCACTGGCAACGTCTGTCATTTCTGGTCAGGACGCGCAGATCAAGACAATGCGTGACTGGCTGAAGGCACACATTTCCTGACGTCTGTCAGAAGCTTTTTTTCTGTTGTTCAGGCACCTCCGGGTGCCTTTTTTTATGGGCGAAACCGATGAACGAAAACGAATACAAGCAGGCCGTCTCTGATCTCACGAAGGCCACTGAACAGGTCAAATCCTTTGCTGAGACGGCCAAGACTGAACTGAAAAACCTCGGGGAAGTTACTAAGGAGACCAAGGCCAGCGCGGATAAGGCGCTGACCGAGATGAACGTTCTGGCAGCGCGCCTGACAGACCTGGAGCAAAAAGGCTCCCGGGGCCGTGGGAATGAAGGCGAGCAGGTACTTTCCATCGGACAGCGCTTCGTCCAGTCCGATGAAGTCAAAGCCGCTATGGCGCGGTCCTCGAACTGGAAGGGGACTGTCCAGATCGAAGTGAAGAATATCACGTCTGCTAGCTCGACTGGTGCTTCTGGAACCACAGGTCTGGTCGTTGCGGATCGTCAGCCCCAGATCATTCAGGTTCCCAACCGTCAGCTTGTCATTCGTGATCTTCTGATGCCGGGAAATACTTCGTCCGGCTCGATCGACTATGTTCAGGAAACCGGGTTTACGAATAATGCGGGCTTTGTGGCCGAAAACCCTTCCGCACCGAAACCTCAGTCTGACATCGCGTTTGCGTTGCAAAATCTGCCGATCCGGACAGTCGCTCACTGGGTCATGGCCTCCAAACAGATCCTGGCTGATGCTCCGATGCTTCAGAGCTACATTGATGGGCGTTTGCGATACGGTCTCGCCTTCAAGGAAGATGACGCACTTCTGAACGGTGACGGTTCGGGTGTCAGCATCAAGGGGCTAATGGCGTCTTCGACTGCCTACAAGCAGCCAGCAGGCGTCCTGGTGAAGAATGAGACGATGATTGATCGTCTGCGTCTCGCCATGCTTCAGACCACTTTGGCCGAGTATCCTGCCACGGGTCACATCCTGAACCCGACGGACTGGGCCAGCATCACGCTGACGAAGGACACGCAGCTTCGTTATGTGTTCGCCAATCCTCTCGGTCTGAACGGGGCTGTTCTCTGGGGTCTTCCGGTGGCGGAAAGCCTTGCCATGGGTCAGGGCAAGTTCATGACGGGTGCGTTCCGTCTTGCAGCGCAGATCTTTGATCGTGAAGACGCAACAGTGACGATTTCCACGGAAGACCGGGACAACTTCGTCAAGAACATGGTCACGGTTCTGGCCGAAGAGCGTCTTGCGCTGGCCATCTACCGTCCGGAAGCCCTGATCAACGGTAGTTTTTCTGATCTGGCCACGACCGCGTCCACAGGTGGCACAGGCGGCTGATCCGGCAACTGGAGACGATCATGACGACACTCCAGACGGATGGGGCAGCGGATCCGCTGCCCTTCGTAGCGCTGTCTGATTTCAAGGCAGCGTTATCCATCGCAGACAGTGACGCGTCCCAGGATACAACTCTTACAGACCTGCTTCTGGCAGCATCTGCGGCTGTTGAAAGCTACATTGGCCGACCAATTCTGGCGGCTGATTATACGGATCACATCCGCATAAAGCCGGGCGATCGATTGGCTTCATTTGCTCTGGATGTTCGACCAGCTCTTTCAGTGAGCAGCGTGCTCCGACACGGGCAACTATTGATAGACCCTCCTGATGGATGGGATTTTTCCCCCTCTACGGGGGTGTTGTACCCTCCGGATGGTGATGGTTCATGGTGGGGTCCAGGACGTTATCTAGTGTCCTATCGGGCAGGCTGGGTGGTTCCTGGAATGAAGGATCCAGACGGAAATCTTCTGCCTGTCACACTGCCAGCAGATATTCGCCAGGCAGTGCTGACGACAGCGCGGTCCTTCTATGCAGCAAAGGATCGTGACCCGCTTCTGAAGTCTGAAAGCGAGCAAGGCATAGGCTCTACGTCCTGGTCTATGCCGGACGCTACTACAGGCGGCCTGCCTGCTGATGCTGCAGCGTTTTTATCACGCTATTTGTCGGCAGGTTTTTCCTGATGGGCTACAGAGCATATCGCCGCCGACGTCAGATCCGCAGCAAGGGCCGCCCGATGCGCCTGGTGACGGCTAACAAGAGCAAATCCGTTGAGCTGGTGGGCTATGCCCCGCCGCCGACGGCCGCCACGATCGATGCGACATTGCCGGTCCAGGCCTTCATTGCCCAGATCCTGAACGATGAACTGTCAGCAGCCGGCTATGGACCTCCCCTCAAGGGAGACCGCCTGTTCGACGGCGTGCGCGAATACACGCTGACGGATGCGTCCCCTGTCTATGACGGGGCAAACCTCTGTGGCTGGACCCTTATTACAGCAGGTGGAACATGACCTCTCCCGTCGTCTGGCAAGACGCCTTTGACCGCGCCAAGGCTGCGGGGGTTGCCCTTGGGCTGACGGTTCTGGATGCCCTGGAGCAACAGCGCACAACGCCTGATGGACCTTTTGTCCTGTTTGAAGTGGCAAGCGCTTCTGCCGATCGCTTCGGCGCTGGTGAGATTGTCGATGAAGAAACCGGCCAGATCTGGCTGCACCTGATGGTCGAAAGCGGATCCGGGGCACTCTCAGCCATCACCATGCGCAAAGCGCTCTCGGTAGCCTTCCGTGTACCGGTCTCCCCGCTGCCAGAAGGCCTCTACTACGACGGCCAAGGGTTTGACCCTCCAGACGCTGATGAAAAAGGCAACTGGTTCCGGTTCTCGCTGATGGTGGACTACCGCTACCAGGACCGCGTCCTGACAACGCCCTGAAAGGGACTTTCATGAAATTCTATCCTCTTGTGGAGACCGCTGTGGGCAGCGGGCGCTTTGCGCTGTCCGGATCCCAGATTGTGGCTCTGAGTACGTCCGAGGCCATCAAGACCGTCGCTGGTACGACCGGGGCGGGCCTGCGTGCGGCCGTTTCGCCGTATCGTTCGCTCGGTGGCATGCCGGATCCGGTGAGCCCGCAGGCTTCTGAACTCGGGTCTGTTTACGATCTTCTGATCGAAAAGCCTGATGAGCCGGGCATCTTTGTGAGTGGCGGCCAGATCCTGTCCAGCCAGTTCAGTGATGCCGCACTTTTGGCGATCTCGATGCAGCTGTTTTACGGCAGCCGCGCAGGCCTCGTCGCTCATGTGGCGGAACAGGCCGTTACGCCTTCAGCTCCGACTGAGAGCGTCACAAGCGGGGCAGGATCCTCTGGATCTGCATCGGTGGTCAGCGGCGGGTCATCTCCTGTCAGCTCGGGCGGGACGGTAGTCTCCAGCGGCTCAACGACGTCTGGCGGAACCGTGACGTCAGCCGGCGCAGCATAAGGAGGGCGACATGAGTTTCACTGGTGCGACTGCCGGTTATTCGGCCGGTGCCCAGGCCAATGACGTTATCGTCGCCATTGCTGCGGAAGCCGAATATGGAACAGCGCCTGCTGGCGTCTATCAGCGGCTCCGTCTGACAGGCGAGACGTTCCGCTGCCAAAGAACCCGGCAGCGTCCAGAGGAACTGGAAAGCAGCTGGGAGGCAAATGCTGCGGTTAGTGTCCAGCAGTCTGTAAACGGGTCACTAACCGGGGCTGTCTCTTTTGGGACCTATGATGAGCTTCTGGCCTGTGTCTGCGGCTCCAGTCTGGAAGATGTAACCGTCAAGATGCCCACGGATGTCAGGCCAAATGTTGCGCCGGCTGCCTGGGCCGGTGGCAAGATGCTGATCGCGACTGCGGGACAGAATATCTGGGGTGGTCTGGCTCCCTGTGGTTTCCTGCGGCTGGTATCGGCCGTCGATAAGCTGGACGTCATTTTTCCCTACACCACCCGAGGCAACGATTTTGTTACCCCTACGGCTGATTCATTCCCGACGGCGTTGGGTCTGCTCGATGGTGGAACAGTCGGAGTCTGCAATCAGATCGTCAACGGCACGACGTTCCGCAGCCTGACCTTTTTGGAATATCTGGCGGGTAGCGTGCTGACCCGAACAGGCGGCTTTGTTTCGCAGATTCAGTTCACCATTGGCCAGGGGCAGTTTGCCACCCTGACCGCAGATGTGAATTTCCGGGACGAACGCCGTCTGGAGACGACGCCAGCCTCAGAGGTCAAGCCAGCAGCGCCGGCCTTTGTCATCGATCCTGTCTCCGGCTGGGGTAATCTGTGGATTGATGGCGTTCTGCTGGACGCGCGGGTGCGCCAGTTCCAGCTGACGCTTTCTCGTGACGGATCAGGCCAGGATTATGCCATGGGTCAACTGGCCGCAGCTGGTCAGCGTGCGGGCAGTTTCATGGCGGCTGGCCAGATCCAGCTCTTTTTCCGGGACTTCACGCAATACCAGCAGTTCGAAAGCAGCTGGCAAGGGCTGATCCAGGTGCTGCTGAGAGATAGCAGTGGCAATGCCTATGGCCTGACCTGGAGTAACGCGAGCCTGCAAAACCCCCAGATCAATGCAGGATCCAAAAACAGCACTGTTGTTGCCACCTTCGACATTGAAGGGAACCCCAATGCCGGAAATGGAACGTTCTGCCTGAACGCCTTTCCTGCGGAGATAAATCCATGAGTTTTTCCGGAGCGACCTCCGGCTATCAGGCAGGGGCGCAGTCGAATGACGTGCGACTGTCCTATAGCCTGGAGGCAAATTATGGGCAGGCCTCGACCGGGACCTATCAGCTGACCCGGTTCACGGGTGAGAATTTCCGCCCGCAGCGGACCCGGCAGCGTCCTGAAGAGATCAACGCGCAGGCTGAGGCTTCCCAGGCTGTCACGACGCAGATCTCAGTCAGCGGGACGCTCTCGGGAGCGCTCTCCAGTGGAACCTATGACGATCTGTTCGCAGGTGTCTTGTGTTCGGACTGGGTGAATGGGGTCATTACCAACGGCACAGTCGTGAAGACGTGGACGATCCGGGAAAAAATGGCGTCTGCCTGGTTCCTGCGAACGGGATCTTTCACCTCGCGGGCGCAGATCACGCTCCAGCAGGGATCGTTTGCGCAGGTGGCGTTTGATTTCGCCTGCTCGAATGAGAGCAAGTCGGACGTCGATGTCGCGGGTGTCGAAATTGCCGCACCGACGGGGCTGGTTTTTGACACGGTGAACGGCTTCCAGAGCCTGACGATTGACGCCGCGGTACCAGACGGATGCATTCGTCAGGTCCAGATCACGCTGGATCGTGATGGGGCGGGGCAGGATTACGGCATGGGTCATGCAGACGCCTGCGGCATTCGTCCTGGCAGTCTTCTGGCGAGCGGGCAGATCCAGCTGTTCTTCAAGAGCTTTGCGCAATACGACCGTTTCCAGCAGGAAAAGGGCGGCCCGATTGCCATCACGGCAGTCGATGCCTCCGGACGCGGCTACACGTTCACCTTCCTGAACGCGACCCTGCAGAACCCCCAGATCAATGCGGGATCCAAGAACAGCACCATCGTCGCCACCTTCGATATCGAGGGTAATCCGCAGACAGGCGGTGGCACCTTTACGATCACAAAAGTCGGCGGCTGATCTCGCTGCCAACTGACTGACACCCGCCGCCCTCCGAGGCGGTTTTTTTATGTCCGAGTGGCTGGAAAACAGCCCTCAGTTCTGACTGGAAAAATTAACATGGCAAAACTGTCCGACCTCAAGATTGATTCCGCTGCCGTCAACGATGGTGTCTGGGTTCCCATCGAGCAGTATCCGGGCCTGAAGATCCGCACCCGTGGTTACACGGATCAGTTTCTCGATGCGCAGACCCGTCGAGTGGCCCAGGCTGCTGAAAAGTATCGCAACGATCCGTCACGCATCCCGAATGCCGTACGTCGTCAGCTGAATGCTGACCTGCTGACAGAGTTTCTGCTGCTGGACGTCGATGGACTGTTTGCTGACGATGCCGAGACGCAGAAGGTCACGATTGACGAATTCCGCGCTCTTCTGGCGCAGCCCGATTATGCCCGTCTGGCACGGGCCTGCTGGGAAGCGGCAAGCCTCGTTGCCACAGGGGCAGTTCAGCAGGCTGAGGATGCCGAGGGAAACTGACAGCCGCGCTCGGCTGGGCCCTCGAATGGGGCGAATATCCCGAATTCTGGGATGAACTGACGGGCGATGCAGCTCGCGTGGATCCTGCTCCGGAGTGGCTCTGGATCTGGCGGGCCTGGAGGCGGTTGTCAGCCGAGCGCGGCCAAAGCACTGAAGGGTTCATGGTTCCCATGGGCGGAGGCCTTATCCAGTCCCGCCCGGGAAGCATCCCCTGGACGGCCGTTCGGGCCTGGGCGGACCATCATGGTCTGAGCCAGGAAGAGATGGCGCTCCTGGACCGCTGTCTGGTGGCGATGGACAGAGTGTATGCCAGCCACTGGGCTGAAAAGCAGAAAGCGAGCCTGAAATGAGACGCCGATCTAACGCTGTGCAATGGGCCAACGTCCTGGCAGGGCAGATCGCCGTCAACACGGCTTCGACCCTGTCCAGCCCGGCCCTTCATGCTCTTGTGGCGCAGGAGTGCCGGAATTTTCGGGACCAGGCGATTCAGCAGGGCGCGGCTCCTGATGCCTATATCACACGGGTGGATGGTTATCTCGATCGTCCGGAAGAGGAGGTCCGCCTCGATCAGGGGCTTGTCACCTATATTTTCAGTGACCTTGCTCAGGCGGCCAACTGGGCTCTGGCCGAGTGTCAGAAACGCTCGCCCGTCAAAAGTGGCGATTTCCGCAAAAGCTGGCGGATCCTCGTCGATAGCAAGGAATGGACGGATCCGGCAGCCACCATCCCGATGGGATCGGAAGTCTGGATCGTCAACACGATGCCCTATGCCCGCAAGATTGAGGTCGGCGGCATGCAGATCCGAACGGATCCGAAAATTGTGGAAGCCGTTCGGCAGACTGTCGGCCGTCGCTTCCCGCGTGTTCTGGCCGCACGCACTTTCAAGGCCCTTTCAGGTGGCCAGGATGCCCGTGGCGGGCCGGTGCCTTACGTCCTCAAGCAATCGGGGGTGGCCTCCGGTCTCAGCTGGACGAAAAAAGGCGGCTGGAGCCGCAAACACAAATCTTACACCAGCCGCCGCAAGGACAGGCAGGCTGGTCAGCAGGTGCTTTATCCCACCCTCATTCTGACAGAACGGATTTCCTAGTCATGGTCTCCATCACGCAGGTCAACACGATCCGTAATCAGATCATTAGTGAAGATCTGACGGCGGATGGTGTCGCCAGCGCCTCGCGCAACCTCGATGCGATGCAGGCCAAGGGTGACGATGTCGCTGAAGCCATGACAGGCATGGGAGACGCCGCACGATCGGCTACAGCGGCCGTCGCTGATGCTGCGGACAAGGCAGCCACCGTTCTGGATCGGACAGCCCAGAAGGGGGTCAGCAGCCTCACCAGCCTGCGTCGTGAGCTGTCCAGTCTAAGGGCCGAAGAAAAAGCCCTGCAGGAGTCTCTTGATCAGGGCCTGTCGTCGGGGACAGACACGTCTGATACGACGGCGCGTCTGTCTGAGGTGCAGGCCGCCATGAAGGCGACCCGGCAGAATATTGCCGATCTGACGCGGGAGCAGAAAACGGCCGCTGATGCCCAGGCTGCCTGGAATGGCACACTGGGGGAAGGCAATGCCGCAACGATCGGCATGCGCGATGCCCTGCTGTCATTCGATCAGACACAGAAAGGCGTTTCGTCTGGCCTTCAGGCCGGCATGACAGGATCCCTGAAGACGTTTCTTCAAATGTCGTCAGCTGCTGGCGATGAAGTCGCCAAGCTCACTTTGCAACTCCAGAAAGAGGAAGATCGCCTTCAGCAGATGCGGGCACAGGCGGCCTCTGCCGTGGCGGACGGTCTCTCCCAGACGGATGCCCAGGCCGGTGTATCCAATCAACAGGCCAAGGTGGACACGACCAGCCAGCGTCTGAGTGAAGCCCGCCGGATCCGGGACGCGCTCGATCAGGAAGCCGAGGGCCATAAGAACAACGCCAGTGCAGCCAAACTGGAATCCTATCAGCTGACCATCCTGATGGATGAGGCTCACAAGTTTCTGGACATGGTCATGTCAGGGGGAAATCCCCTGAAGGCGGCTTTTTATGAAGTCCCCAACGCTGTTGGCGTTCTGGGCGGCTTTCGCAAAGCGGTCGACCTGGCAGGCGGCGCGATGACGGTGGGCCTGGTGGGTGGCGCTCTGGCCGCTGGCGCAGCCATCTACGAAATGGGCTCCATGGCGGAGGAAGAGCAGTCCCGCCTGGCCAAGCTGTCCACGCAGCTGAAAGCCACACGGGATGATGCCCAGCACATGGCTGGCGCCATCACTTCGGCGTCCGAAAGTCTCAAGGCCATGCCGGGATGGGATGAGAGTTCCGCCCGCACGGCCGCCACAACGATTGGTAGCACCTACAACTTTTCAGGCTCCAGCACGGATATCTCCACGCTGGCCGGCATCGCACGGGATGCCGGTTCCCTCTTCGGCAGCCTGGAAGACGGGCTTAAAGCCGTGCAGACCGCCATGGTCGATCCCACGGCCGAGATCGAGGCGCTGTACAAGCAGCATCTTCCGGGTGTGGATGCGGCTCTGGTCGAGCAGGTCAAAACCCTTCAGGCCAGTGGTCAGCAGGGTGAGGCTTATGCACTTGTCATCAGCAAGATCCGGGATGCGTCCAAGGATGCCTATGATCAGGGCCTGACACCGTTCCAGCGCTCTCTGGAAAATCTGGAAAAAGCAGCGGCTCCCGTCACCCATGCGATCAGTGATCTGGTCACGGGCATGGGCGCGCGTCTTCTGGAATGGCTGACGGATCTGATCAATCTGATCCCGAAGACCGGCAAGGTCAGCACGGATGGGCTGGCCGGCAGCACGGTGCTCGATGACTACGCCGGCGGGAATCATCACTATGGCCTTGGTCAGGTCGATCCCCGTTATGCCTCCGGCTATGACATCAGTACGCCACAAGGCAATATCGATGCGGCCATCAAGATTTTCATGGAGGCCAATACCCGCGCCAAGGGCAACTGGGACAATACCCTAGCCTATTACAGCGGGAACAAGGTCGGCAGTGATGGGCAGAAATCCTACAATGCCGCTGTCTATGGCTATGACATCAATACCCTGCCGTCTGACACCTCCAGCCTGATTGATACAGAATCATCCCGGCTTGGCCTGTCTTCGCGCCTGGTCAATCTCTTCAAGGGGGTGATCGGTCATGAAAGTGGCGGCCATCAGTATGTTGACCATGCTGGTGCCACAGCTGGATCCGCGGAAGCTGTCCAACATGCGACTTCTGCCGGTGTCATTGATAATGGTCGCTCGATTGCGGCCGGGGCGTCTGACGCAGCCGGTGGATATTCCGCCAGCAGCTGGTCCGAACAGCGCGCCGGCATCCAGGCCTATATTGAAGCCCAGCAAAAGCTGCTGGCTCAACAGGACGTTGGTTCCCAGAAGTGGAAGGAAACGCAGGAAAACATCACGGCCGCCAAGGTGGCTCTGGCCAATACACTCAGCCCCCAGGAGAAAATCACCCAGGGGCTGACGGACAGTCTGGATCCACTCAGAGCCCAGACCGGCTACTGGCGCAGCATGGCTGAGGTCGTGGCCCAGTTCGATCAGACGACACGCGGAACCGGAACGGACCAGCAGGCCCTGTCCGCTGCCATGACCGCCAAACAGAAGCAGCTGGCAGCCGCTTATGATGACGGCACGGTTTCCGCTGAACGTCAGGCACGATCTCAGGCGGCGATTGCTGATGCGGCTGGCGGGTCTGCCGTCGCCCTTCAGCATGCGACGAACTACCAGCAGGCTTACACGGAAGCGCAGAACGATTTCAGTGAGACATCGCCGGAATTCGCTTCTGCGGTCGCCAAGCGAACAGCGGCGCTCGATGAAGCCTCGGCAGCCCAGATGAAGGCGCAGCAGCTCCAGCAGAATGCAGGGCGGTCGGATAATCTGGAGATGATTGAAGCCCAGACGGCCTCGATCGGACAGAATGCCCAGGCCCGTCAGGTCAATTTGGCGGTCATGCAGGCCGAGCTGGAGATGCACCGCAAATATGGGGATGTGCTGCCACAGGAAGCGCAGGACTATATCGCTCTGACGGGCCGGGTGGCCGAGGCCTCTGCGACCTACCAGCAGCAGCAGGATGTCCTGAACGAAGTCACGGGTGACATCTCTTCGATGGCGGACACGCTGTCAGGAGATTTTACGCAGGCTTTCGTCAACGCGGCCAATGGTGGGGTGACGTTGAAATCAGCGCTTCAGGGCGTTGAAAGTCAGGTGGTGTCGATGATCGCCAAACTGGCGCTGATCAATCCGCTGCTCAACGCCATTGACGGCGGCTCCCGCCAGACCCTGTCCAGCATCTCGCAGTATTTCTCCGGAGCGAGCGGATCCGGCTCGGGGTCTGAATTTGGGTCTGATGGCATGAGCGGCAACCCGTTCGAGGGTGCGGGCACATCCATTGGCTCCTTTTCCAGCGCGGATACCGGTTTCGGGACCGAGGATCTGGGTGCCAATCCCTTTGAGGGTGCAGGCACGTCTGCGTCGGCGTTCTCATCCGGGGGCTCCAGTCTCCTGTCGTCCGGATCCTCGTCCTGGCTGTCGTCTGGTCTGAAAACCAATCTGTTCGGCACAGCATCGGTCGGCAGTCTTCTGGGCGGGATTGGCGGCGGCATGGGTCTGGGCTCGGCGCTGTCGTCGATCGGTGGCGGGACTTATGGCACGCTTGGCAGTGGCCTCGGGGCTGCGGCGGGTGCCGTGGCGGGCTCTTTCATTCCGGTGATCGGCACCATGCTTGGCGGGGTGATCGGTGGCGGTCTGGGCGGTCTGCTCGGTGGCCTCTTTTCCAAGACCCACTACGTCTATGACAGCGTGGTGGGCTCGGACGGGCAACTGTCCATCGGCAGCACACGCACCAAGCACGCCAGCGATGACGTGACAGCCAAACTCCAGGACCAGCTGGATGACCTGAACGGGACCTATTCCGATCTGGGCATCTCGGTGAATGACGGCAGTTATGGCGAGGTCGGGCACTACCACAAGGGCAAGAAGAAAAGCACCAAGACGCTGGCCGAGCTGCTGGGCAACATCGATCTCAGCAGCGATGACGACACGTTCAACAAGGCGCTCCAGGGCGGCATGCCGTCCTCTTTCGACAGCGTTGAGACCTACGAGAGCACGCTGTCGTCGCTCAAGCAGACAGCGGATGCGCTCGATGATCTGGGCGTGCATGTCACGAAATTCGACAGTGCGACCAAGGTCACGGTCGGCCATATCGACGGTTACACCGGGGATCTGGCCACCATGCTGTCGGGGCTCGATGGCAAGAGCATTTCCACGGATGCCCTGACCAGTGAAATCAGCACGCTCAAAAGCCTGCTGGACATCACGGACAGCGGGTCGGAAAGCCTCATGTCGCAGGTCGATGACCTCAAGCGCAGCTACCAGAACGCCGCGCGTGAGGCCGAGGCTTACGGGATGGATGCGCAGATCCTGATCGACAAGGGCAATATCATTGCCCAGCAGATGATCGATGCCCAGACCACGAAACTGGCGCAGGCCGATCAGGTCGTTCAGGCACGTTACCTCACGGCCACCGGGGATGATCAGGGCGCGGCTCTGCTGAACCAGCAGGTGTCGGCCGCGCAGGAGGTCCAGCAGCTGAAGGACAGCTGGCAGGCTTATCTGGGCGACAGTTACGCCCAGAACGAAACCTATCAGCAGCAGATGACGGATCTGGAAAAGACCCAGCAGGCCGAACGCCTCAAGATCCAGCAGCAATACACGGATCAGGCGGCCTCTTCGGTCTCGTCGGTCATCTCCAGCCTGACCAGCTATACGCAGGGTCTGGCGTTCTCGGACGCTTCCCCCCTGTCGGCGCAGGATCAGTATGCCGCGGCCAATGACAACTTCACCACGGACCTTGCTGCGGCAAAGTCTGGTGATTTTACGGCTCTGCAGAACCTTCAGGGCTATGCCTCGACCCTTCTGTCCACCAGCCAGACCTGGAACGGATCGGGTCAGGGTTATGTCACCGATTACCAGCGGGTCATGCAGGCCCTGCAGGACATCGGCAACACCAGCAGCGCCAGCCTGATCTCTTCGGAGATGAAAGCCGCGCTGAAAAGCCAGACCGACACTCTGGCCGATCTGCTCCAGCAGCTGGTGGCTCTCAGCAGCAAGAACCTCTCAGAGCTGAAGCTCACCAACCTGAAGTCCACCACCCAGAAGGCAGCCTGAATGACGACGCCATTCCGCACGGTCGAACTCGACATCATCGATCCGATCAGTGGCGTGGCGTCCGATATCGCGGATGGTCACGGCACTCTGCCACACGGGACCCAGTCCCGTCTGACACAGGCGCTCGAAACCGTCAGCACGCTGCGATACTCGGATCTGGGCTACGTGCGGGAGGATCATGTTCCGTATCCGCCCTTTGTCAGTCAGGCTTTTGACCTGGACCGGGGCCTCTCTCTGTCCGCCACCGGCCTGGGGGCCAGTTCCTCCTATGGGTCTCTGACCTTTCTGAACCCGACCGGCATGATGGATGCGGTTCTGACGGGGCGGATCAATGACCGCCTTCCGGTGAGAATCAACCGGGGCCTGAAGACGCCCGATCCTGTCCGGGGCCTTCTGAAAGATCCGTCGTCAGACACGCTTCAGCCGCTGTTTTCAGGGCTGGGCCGGAACTGGCGTCCGGATCACCTGTCGGCCACGGTCGAACTGCTGGACGCGACCAGCTGGCTCGATCGCAGCATGACCGTCTCGACCTATGGCGGCACGGGCCGTCTGGATGGGGACAGCAACGTGGCCGGCCGCAACAGGCCGCGTCTGCGGGGAACAGCCTGCAATGTCACGCCTGTTCTGATCGATGCCACGAATTACGTTTACCAGGTCAGTGACGGCCCGGTAGACATCACCGCCCTTTACGAGGGCGGCTATGCGGATGGCATCACGTTTGCGGCGGATGTCGAGGACATTTATGCCGTCTCTCCACCGGCTGGCACCTGGAGCCGTCAGGTCCAGCCAAACGGGACATGGATCCGTCTGGGCTCGCGGCCGGTCTATCAGATCACGCTCGATGCCTTCGGGCATTTTCCATCCGGTGCAGTTCCTGTGAATGTGCTGGACATCCTGCGACAGATGCTGATCGAGGACATTCCCGTGCCACACGGCACGATCGATGCGTCCTGGCCCGTGACCTCTGATCTCGCGCCCTGGTCGGCCGGCTGGTACTGGGATGGCAGCAGCTCCGAAACGGGCACGACCATCACACAAACCCTGCTGTCCGGGCTGGGCCTCACTCTGGTGTCCACGCGGCGGGGCACAGTGCGTCCCGTTCGCTTGCAGATCCCGGATCCGGACACGGTGCCGGTTCTCAGTCTGACTCCTGATCTGGTGTCGGCGATTTCCGCCGTGGGCCTGTCCGCGCCCTTCGATGTCCCGGCCTGGCGCTGGCGGGTGGGCTGGCAGCATAATTTCACAGTCACGACTGGCACCGCTTTGCATCCCCAGTCTTCAGCCGACCGGCAGGCCCTGGTGGCCGTGGCCGATCGCAATGCGGTCTGGCTGGATATGCGGATCAAGGCGCAATGGCGCCAGCCCTCCGATCCGGACGCCGTCATCACCCCCCTGAGCCGTCAGGACGATGCCCAAACCATTGCAACCCTGCAGGGCCGTCTCTGGGCCACGTCCCGGCAGATCTGGGCGGTCACGGTTCCCGAAACCCTGGGCCTGCACTGCGACCTCGGGGACATCGTCTCTCTGTCCGCTCCGGTTCCGGGGCTTCGCAAGGCGGTCCTCGGGATTGTCATGGCTGAACATCTTCGCGCTGGCGACAGCACCATGACGCTGCAGATCCTCACGATCACGGAGGAACTGGCAGCGGTCCTGGGTTCCTTCATTCTCGATCAGGATCAACTGGCATGACACGTTTTTCGCTTCTGCTCGCCTCGGCGGCCGTGCTGGTTTGCGGGACGGCCTGGGGGCAGTCGGTCATCGTGCCGTTCCGGGCCGGTCATACGCTTCCAGCCGAGGCGCTGATTACGCTCCAGAAGGGCAAGGCCGACACGAACCTGTCGCAGACGACCATCCAGCTTGCCCCGACTGGCAGCGCTGTCAGTCTGGCGCAACGCCTGGGCGAACAGCCGAGCGTTCGGGATTTTGGCGCACAGGCCGATGGGAAGACGCCAGCCGATACGGCCATCGTCACAGCGTTTGCAACCGCACCCACGCCGCTGGTGAATTTCCCCTATGCGGCTCCGGGTTATTACCTGGCCACCGGGCTGCCGAACAACACGCTGGGAATGTACCAGCTCAACGGCAATCTGTTTTCCGGGCCGGGCGTCGGAACCCCTGAAACCGGGGCCGGCTTGTTTAATGCGACCTACACCAACCCGTGGAATGTCACGACAAACCTCAAATGGGAGTTTGATCCGGCGGCAATACCGCAGAAGAACAACGTCACCAGTCAGGCTGTCTCGCTGGAGTGCAGGCCGAACCGGGCCAACCCGCTGAATCCCAACCCTAACCGCAACTGGGTGGCGTGCATCTATCGCGGCATGGACAGTGGGACGGGCGGAGGCCCTGGCACGTCGATCAGTTCCGAGATCGACAACGACGTGCTGAACCTGAGCAGCAATTCCGCCACCGATTACGAGATCGATGTCAATTTTAACGGCAAGGTTCTGGACGGGGGCTGGTCACGCGGCATTTTCCTGACCGGTGGCGGTGCGACCGGGAACACGACCAATTCCGTAGCGCTCGACATCATGCACGTTGCCTATGACCACTCCTGGCTTCCCTGGACCACCGGGATTTCGATCCGGCAGACCACAAACATGATCCAGCTCTATCGGACGCAGGCCGTTGAGGCAGGCTTCTTTCTCCAGACCTTCGATCAGAACAAGGCTGAGACGTCTCATCTCGACAAAAACGGCTACGCCGCGTTCCAGGGGATCAGGCTGCTGGCCTCGTCCACACCAACGGCCAGCACCGGATGCACCAAGGGCAATCTGACCTGGGATGATAACGCCCTGTATCTCTGCACTTCGGCGGGAACCTACAAGAAAGTGGCGCTGAACGCGCTCTGAGGACCTCATGCAAATCTGTGCTTTTGGCTACAGGAACCTTGTGCTCCTGGGCAGCCTGACGGCTGACCAGGCGGTGGCGGGTCTGCCGGTCTCCAATCTTCAGCTTCCCCAGGGAGCAGCGTCCCTCGGCTGGCGCAGTCCCGTCCTGACAGCCACCCTGACGCTGACCCTGTCGCAGGTCGAGACCCTGCGAGCGGTATCCGTTCACCGGACCAATCTGTCGGCGCAGGCCCGCTGGACTGTCGTGGTCTCGCGGGCGGGCGTGGAGCAGGTCAGGACGTCGCAGCCGTGCCAGACGCTCAACGGTCAGGCCCTTCTGATTCTGCCGTCTGATGTTACGGGAGACACGGTCCAGGTGACGCTGGAGGATCCGGGCAATCCGGACCGGTATCTTTCGATCCCGCTGTGTTTCATCGGCGCGCTCTGGCAGCCGGTGCGCAATTACAGCACGTCCAGCACGGACAGCTGGGATTACGGGATTGATGAGACCACGTCGCTCTCGGGTGAGGAATTTCCCCAGGCCCGCTGGAGCCGACGCAAGCTGAGCATTGTTCATCAGTCTCTGGGTGATGTCGATCTGCCAGCCGTGCGGGCGATGGCGTCTGTCAGTGGCCAGGGCGGCAACATCCTGTTCCTCCCGGATACGGACCGCGTGCCTCTGGCCGACACCGCGCTGTTTGGCCGGGTTGCTCTGAGTGAGATCTCCAATCCTTTTGGTCCGGCTGACCGTCATGCCGTGACCTTTACCCTGACCGAGAGGCTGTGATGGCGTCGAGACTGAGCAACTATGTCCTGGAGAACGCCACCAATCCCGGCACCGGCCCCTTTATTCTGAACGGCGCTCCGGACAACCGGCGCAGTTTTGCATCCGCCTTTCCGAATGGCGGTCAGGTGTTCTACTTCGCAGATGACGGCACCCAGTCCGAATGGGGGGTGGCCAGCCTGACGGTCGGGGCGCCGAATACGCTGTCGCGGACAAAGATCATCGGCAATACGGCCGAGACGACAGGGCCACTGGATTTCTCTGCCACGGTGCAGGTCTATAACGAGATCCCGGCCGAGTACCTTCTGGTCCTGAACGATGACGGATCTGTTTCCCTGGGCAACAGCACGCTGGCCACGGCGGCCGACATCAAGGCGCTGAATGACAGGCTGGTCTGGAGTTCTCCCACCGGGGGCGACATCAAGGTCAATGAAGTCGTCATCTCCAAGGACACGGGCACGCTGGCCGCTCTTCTGGCGGATGGAACATGGCGCTATCTGGTCAACAGTGATCCCTATACGGCTGGGGATGTCGGCATCAAGCAACTGGTCTCGTCCAAGGACAGCAAGTCTCTGGCGGCGCTCGACCGGAATGGCAACTGGCATCACACCGTTGAGTCCAATCCGGCCGCAGACAGTCAGGACGTCGGAATCAATGAGGTTCTGTATTCCGGGACCAACGGCACCATGGCGTTCCTGGACTGGGACGGGACCTGGCGATACGTGCTCGGATCCACGTCCGCCGGCAATGGCGATCTGAACGCTCTTCAGCTGATCGTCTCGGGTTCCACGAAAGCGCCGGCTGTGCTCGATCTGGGCGGGACCTGGCACTATCTGCTGACGCAGGCGATGGTGACGGCGCAGCAGGGGGAAACCGGCTTTCTGCGGCTGCCGATCGGCAATAACCAGTTCATCCTGTTCCAGTGGGGTGGCTTCAGTGGCACCGCGACACTGACCTCGGACAGCGGCGTTTATGAAAGCGATGTGATCCGTGTGACCTGGCCACAGGCCTTCTCGCAGATCTGGCGGGCCTTTCCGGCGGTGACGTCCGATGTGGCGACACGCGGCCAGCAGGAACAGGCCACGCTGACGGCGCAGGATACAACGGGAGGCAGTTTCTTTCTGGCCTGCCGCACCAAGAACGCCGCCATGACGGGCGGATTTTTTGCCATAGGACTGGCCTGACATGACAGACACCTCACAGGACACGCCTCCGGAGGGCGGTCCCGAGATCCTGTATTCCGGATCTGCGGGCGGCTTTTACACACAGGGCATCAGCCAGAACATTCCGGCGGATGCCGTGACCGTCGCAGCCGACACCTTCCAGGCGCTTCTGAAAGCCCAGGCCAAGGGGGCGACCCTCACGGCAGGGGCTGACGGACTTCCGGTTGCCCTGGCGCCTGATGGATCCACCATCGATCTGGCGGCCGTTGAAACCGTTGCGTCGTATCTCACGGTTCCGGTGCAGACGCTGGCGCAAAAGGCGCAGGATCTGTTTGACGCCGCCTCTTCGAAGATGTGGGCGGATTACGGCTGCCTGGGCGAAACGCCGCCCGAGGCCTGGACCACCTATCTCAAGGCGCTGCGGGCCATCGCCACCGGGGCGGATACGACCAGTGTGGCGCTGCCGGTTCCACCTGACAGCGTCGCAGCCTGATCGCAGGTCCTCAACAGTTTTAGACGTTCTCTGACAGCTGCCTCCGGGCAGCTTTTTTTATGGAAAAATCATGCCTGACACTCAAACGGCTGCCGTTGTCGCAAGCCTTCCGGCCACGCTCTCGGCGGCAGAACGGATCCGTATTCTTGAAGATCGATGCCTGACACTGGAAACCCAGCTTTCCAGCGTTGGGAACAGCCAGTCTGACCTAAAGGCTGAAATGCGCCAGGAAATCGCGTCTCTGCGCAGCGAGATCGAGGCGCTGGCAAAGTCCATGGAAAGCAGTAACCGCCAGATCAACGGCAAGCTGGACCGTTTGTTCGGTGCGCGGGCCGTGGTGACGGCGGCTATCACGCTGCTGACGTCGATCCTCGGATCCGGGGTTGTCCATATGGTCGTATCAATCGGAAAGTAGTCCAGCCTTTCAGCGCTGAAAACGGCATTTTATTGCTGCTTTTTTGTCCAGGTGGACCAATTCCCGGCTTCCCACCGAAAATTGGTCCACCTGGACACTGTCAGGAAATCCCATGAATGAAACTGCCGTCGTGCTGGCCACGACGCTCCTGAAGCTGCCCGGTTTCGAAGGATTCCGGTCGAAGCCCTATGTCTGCCCTGCCGGCTGCTGGACGATTGGCTATGGCAGCCGCTGGCTGAAATCCGGAAAGCCCGTCACGGCCAGAACGCCGCCCATCAGTGAGGCGGACGCAGCCAGTCTGCTGCTCCAGTCGGTCATGACCTATGACGCGGCCCTGTCGCGCCTGGTTAAGGTTCCGCTTTCGGATGTCCAGCGGGCGGCACTCCTGTCCTGGCAATACAATGTCGGCACACCGGCCGTGGAAAGCTCCACGCTTCTGCGTAAGCTGAATGCCGGGGATTATGCTGGCGCGGCCAATGAGCTGCCACGCTGGAACAAGGCGACCGTGAAAGGCCATCTGGTCGAGCTGGCCGGCCTGACCAACCGTCGCGCCTATGAACGGGACGTGTTCCTGGGCAAGCGGACAGTCATGGGGGCGAACCATGCAATGGTCTGATCTTCTCGGACTGCTCCCCCCGCAGGTCCTGTTCTGGGGTGGTATGTTTCTTGTTCTGGCCTCGGTGCTGCTGAATGTCTGCGGCTTCCTGCGGTCCCGGATTGCCCCTCCGGCTCCCGGATCTCTCTGGGTCAGGCCGTATCAGCTTCTGAGTTTTTTGGCCTTTGAGCAGAAATATGCCGCTGCCATGTACAAGATCGGGCTCACGGCCGTCATGACGACGCGGGCTGAAGCGCCACTTCTGAAAAAGGCCGGCGCAGACAGTGGCGTGCAGATCCTCGACAGCAAGGGCAAGCCCAAAGCGCCGACCTGACTGAGCCCTTCAGCCGGTCCTGGCTCGATCATCCTCATTCCTCAGATCTCCGAAGGAGGCAGCGTTCCTGCTGTCAGACCGTCGGATCCAACGCCGCCCATCGAGGCGGCTGTTTTTATGGAAGAAACACCAATGGCTTTTAGTTCTGTTACCGCCCTTGAAGGTCTTGTGAACCAGTCTCTGGGCAAGGCTGATACACCCTCAGTCCAGCAGGGCATCAGCGTCGGCGGGCTCGTGCTCCAGGGTGTTCTGGCAGCCTCCATGTCGAAGCTGGCCGAGCATGTCGATATCACGGCCTTCGATGCCGCTCTGACAAAGACGCTGGAAGGTGCCACGGAGTTGGAGCGTGTCATCGCTACCGGTCCGGCCGTTCAACCAGCGATGGAAGCCCCTGCCCAGTGAGTACCGCCAATCTGGCGATTCTCGGCGTCATGCTCCTTGTGGGCGTGGCGTCGGCCCTCGGGCTCTATAAAGCCGGGGGTAAATCCCAGAAAGCCGATACGGCTGACCAGGACGTCAAAGATGCTCAATCTCAGGTAGCGCAGCAACAGGCGATGGAGCAGCGCGGCGCTAACGCTCCGCAGACCGTGGATGAATTTCTGGATGCTCTCGACAAGGGGGAAGGATAATGCGGGCTGTTTTATTGTGCTTGGTACTGGCCGGGTGTGCGCAGCCGCGGCTGAAGGTGGTTTGTCCTGCCTTGCATCCGTGGACGGCCGATTTCCAGAAGGGGATGGCGGCCGAGATCCGTGCGCACCGGCAAGCCTGCCCAAACACTATTGAGGCAGCTCGTCAAATGGAAGCTCTACGAAAAAGCTGTGGTTTATGACCGCATAACGACATGATTTTCCATCATGCTCATAGGCCGATTTTGCTGCACGGATTTTGCACGGATTTGTTCGCACACGTTCGCATCTATACGGACCATAGCGAACTAGAAAAAGCCCATTGAAACGGCAGAAAACGGCTTATTTCTGGGAAAAGACTGGTGCTGCTGGACAGGATTGAACTGTCGACCTCTCCCTTACCAAGGGAGTGCT
>NZ_JBDOBO010000007.1:0-76243 GCF_047723935.1 Gluconobacter sp. | reverse complement strand
CTGCTGTGCGGCGTAGCTCTTCATGTCGAAACCTTCTTACCCCTCACTGACACCGACAATGGATCCACACCTGTACGGTGCGAGATCTCGACCTTGTGTTTGCATCGAGTTCCCTCACCTCACGGACGTGTGATTCGTCTCATGTCGTGAGAACATACCCGATATGCTGATTGGGCAGCCTTCAGGCCATGGTGTCAAGCTGATTATTGCCTGTCCCGAAACGAAAAATTCTCATCTTTCGATCGTCTGGCGCCAATATTCGCAGGAGAGTGGGCGAAAAAGTACACTTTTCCGCTTTTTTTCTGCCTTCAGAAAATCAAATTTCCAAAAACTGTAACAGAATTATAACAAGAAGGCCGGGACAGCGTATTAATTACGCCACCCCGGCCTTCCGGTTTCGTTTTAATGCGCCAGAGTACTCTTACTGAGCAGAGGCGCTGGCTTCAGATCGTGTTGCCCCGACGCGCTGCGCAAGAGAAGCCGACATGAAGTCGTCTAGGGCGCCGTCCAGAACAGCGTCCGGATTTCCCTTTTCCACGCCTGTCCGCAGATCCTTGACCAACTGATAGGGTGCCAGGACGTAGGAGCGGATCTGGTGGCCCCATCCGATATCCGTCTTGGCAGCTTCCGTCTGGGCTGCTGCAGCTTCGCGCTTTTGCAGTTCTGCTTCGTACATCCGGGCCTTCAGCATTTCCATCGCCTTGGCGCGGTTCCGGTGCTGTGAGCGGTCCGTCTGACAAGCAACAACGATGCCTGTCGGGATATGGGTAATACGAATGGCCGAATCGGTCTTGTTAACGTGCTGACCGCCTGCGCCTGAAGCACGGAAGGTATCCACACGCAGATCCGAATCGTTGATCTCCACTTCAATGGAATCATCGACCACCGGATACACCCAGACAGACGCGAAGGACGTTTGACGACGGGCAGCGGCATCGAAGGGCGAGATGCGGACGAGACGATGCACGCCAGCTTCCGTTTTCATCCAGCCATAAGCGTTGAGGCCACTGATCTGGATGGTGGCAGACTTGATGCCCGCCTGCTCACCTTCACTGCTTTCAATGAAGGTCACCTTGTAGCCGTGCTGTTCTGCCCAACGGGTGTACATGCGCAGGATCATCTCGGCCCAATCCTGGGCTTCCGTTCCACCTGCACCGGCATTCACTTCGACGTAGCAGTCATTGCTGTCTGCTTCGCCGGACAACAGGCTTTCGATTTCCCGCTTGTGCACGTCGGCAGCCAGCCCACGCAGCGTCGCGATGGCCTCCTGCACCAGATCCGTGTCGTTCTCCATTTCTGCGAGCTCGACAAGTTCCAGCGTGCCTTCAACGTCCTGTTCGATCTGTTCAACGCCCTCGATCTGATTGGCGAGCATGGTTCGCTCGCGCATCAGCTTCTGGGCAGCGTCAGAATCATTCCAAAGGTCTGGGTCTTCCGCGCGATGGTTCAGTTCCGCGAGGCGTGTTGTGGCGACATCCCAGTTAAAGATGCCTCCTCAGCAGTGCCACCGACTGCTTGATCTGTTCGGAGAGGGCTTCGGTCTCAGCCGACATTATAAATACTCCACTTATATATAAGGTGGTTTGGCTGCCCTCAGTACAGGCCGCCTACACCAATGTCACCATCCGATGCCGCAGGTTTCTGGGCCTGAGGCTTGGCATTCGGGGAAGACCCAACACTCGGCGCGCTGGTGTCTGTCATATCGCTCTCGGAATCCGAAATAACGGCATCCGCCCCGGTATCTGCCGCTGTCAGGGCTTCCGTACCAGCACCGAAGCCATGCAGAGCCACCGACGCACCCGGAACCTGATCAGCCTTGAAGCCGTCTGTCGCAGTGATACGGCCGGTGTTGTAGGACGCCAGCGTGATATCGGCCGGAACACGGAAATCCAGCTTCGGCCGGTTGGCGAGCGCCACCTTCATGATCTTGTTCCAGATCGGGCCGGCAATGCGAGCACCATCAGCGTTCCGCCCGAGCGTTTGTGGTGTATCGAAACCGACCCAGACGATCGTGACAATATCCGGCGAAAAGCCAGCAAACCAGGCATCATGGAAATCCTGACTGGTGCCGGTCTTTCCCGCGATGGGACGGTCGATCCCAGCGCCTGCCATGCGACCTGTTCCGTTCGCAATAACGTCTTTCAGCATGGCGACGATCTGATAGGAGCTGGCTTCGCTGGCGAGCACGGGACGGCTGTCTGTAATAGAGGGAACCGAAATGCTTCCCGCAACCGGAGCTGCTGGCGGCGTGGGCGTTGCACCAACTTCAGGCGTGACCGGAGCAATCGTGGGGGATGAAGGATCGGCCGCCGGTGGAGCTGGGGGAGCCTGCAACGTTGTTCCCAACGCCAGACCTGGCGCACGCCAGATGATATTGCCCAGACGATCCTGAACGTCATCCACCAGAGTCGGCGACACTACATGACCGCCGTTTGCAATGGTTGCGTAGGCTGCTGTTTCCTTGAGAACCGTTGTCTCGACAGCACCAAGGGCGGCGGGCAAGACATGCGGCATTTCATCCACAAGCCCCGCCTTAATGGCAGTATCTGCAACAGCCTTCATGCCCAGATGGGCGGCCACCCGGATCGTCACGAGGTTCCGGCTTTCACGCAGGGCATCGTGCAGAGTGGTCGGGCCCCAATTGTCGTGTTCGTAGTTCTTGGGATGCCAGTCGCCATATGAGACAGGGGAGTCATCAAACTTCTCGGACGGAGAAATACCCTGCTCCATGGCCGCAAGATACACAAACGGCTTGAAGGAAGAGCCCGGCTGACGCAGAGCCTGCGTTGCGCGGTTGAATTGACTTTCGTGGAACGACCATCCACCAACCATTGCCAGAACACGCCCGGTGTGGACGTCCATCGTCACGACGGCGCCTTCAACCTGCGGAATCTGACGCAGGGCAACGGACCCACTTTCCTGCGGTTCAATCATGATAACATCCCCAGCACGAAGCGGATGCATCCGACGTGCCCACGCGATGTCTGTTGCCAGAAGAGGACCAGTCTTCGCTTGGCCTTCCTCATTCCAGCCTACGTGAGTTCCACCGGGAAGAATGACGCCCAGACGCCACTCTTTTAGCATTCCGGCTGGACCGGAGACCTTATCGAGACTTTCTTCCCAGCCTTCTGCGTCAATGCCATCAAGATGAATAATCGGGCCACGCCAACCGCCGCGGCTCCGATCGTAATCCATCAGACCTTCGTGCAGCAGCTTCGTCGCTGAGACCTGAAGGGGCTGATCCAGACTGGTATGAACTTCAAGGCCGCCTTGAAGAGCGCGATCCTGACCATACAAGCTGATGAGCTGACGCCGGACCTCAGCCCCGAACCATTCTGAATCCGGCAAAGGTCCAAACCGCTGTTTTTTCTGCGGGACCAGTGGCTCCTTCTTGTCTTCCTGAGCCTGCTCGCGGGAAATGACGCCGTTATCGGCCATCAGATCCAGAACAAGATTCCGGCGCATCAAGGCCGCGTCAGGATGAAGGAACGGATTGTAGTGTGTCGGGGACTTCGGAAGAGCCGCCAGTGACGCGGCTTCTGCATCATTCAGCTGGTCGAGAGGCTTGTTGAAATAAGTCTGGGCCGCGGCGGCGACACCAAAAGAGCCGTTCCCCAGATCCGCCCAGTTCAGATAGATCTCGAGAATCTTATCCTTGGACAGCACCTGCTCCATTTTGACGGCAAGCAGGGCTTCCTTGATTTTACGATCAAGTGTGCGGGCATTGCTGTTAAGCAGCATCCCACGCGCAACCTGCTGCGTAATGGTGGACGCACCGACAGCACGGCGCCCATGGCGGGCAAAAACGTCTGTTACGCCTGCACGGGCAATGGCCATCACATCCACACCACCATGGGTGTAGAAATTGTGATCTTCCGTTGCGAGGAAGGCACGCTTTACCCGATCCGGAATCGCTTCCAGCGGAACGAAAATACGCCGCTCATTGGCAAGCTGAGCCATCAGGCGATCATCAGACGCATAAATGCGACTGACGGTCGGGGGCTGATAGGCCCTCAGGCTGTCCACACTTGGCAGATCAGCCACGAGTTTGGCGTAGGTGGTCCAACCCAAGATACCCGCACCCGCAACACCGACCAGCCCGACACCGGCGACGATGGCAAGAGACTGACGGAAACGGCGGAAACGGGGCCCGCGGGGCACACTGGCCCTGGGGTCCTGCGGATTACGGGAGCGAATGGAACGGCGCGTCATACAAACTGCATAGCACTGAAACGAGCCGTTCGTCGCCCCCACTGAAAAGGGTCATTTTGTGACAGTTTACGGCGGCTCGTGATCGTTATGATCCGGCGGCGGATTTCTTCCACGCCTCTTCACCCTGCCGATTCAGCGTAGCAAACTCTTCATCGTTGAGGTTCAGAGATGCTGCCCGAACATTAGAGGCCAGATGGGCTCTGCTTCCGGTTCCCGGAATGGGCAACATGACCGGTGATCTCTTCAGGAGCCACGCCAGAGCAATCTGCCCTGCATCTGCATGATGCCGATGCGCGATTTTGTCCATGTCCGTACCGGGCTTGGCCAGTTCTCCAGCAGCCAGAGGCGCCCAGGGAATGAAGCCAATGTTTTCTTTTGTACAGAAATCCAGAACGTCTTCGGACTTGCGGTCCACAAGATTGAAGCGGTTCTGAACCGTCGAGACCGGGAAGTATTTCTGCGCGAGCTTGATGTCTTCCACGCTTACTTCCGACAGACCCACATGGCGGATCAGGCCTTCTTCGCGGAATTTGGCAATTGCCTCGAACTGCTTCTCTGCCGGGCAATCTGGTCCAATCCGATGCAGCTGCCAGAGATCTATGCGCTCCACGCCCAACCGTCGCATGGACATCAACACGCACTGCCTCAGATAGTCCGGGTTTCCGACTGGCTTCCAGATATCTGGACCATGGCGTGTCAGGCCGCCCTTCGTGGCAATGACCATCTTTTTGTAAGGATAAAGCACTTCACGGATCAGATTTTCCGAGACGAACGGACCGTAGGAATCCGCCGTATCAATAAAATCCACTCCGAACTTCGGGAGGCTTTCAAGGGTCTGAACTACTTCTTCGTGGTCTGGAGGTTCATCCCAGATGCCCTTGCCGGTAATGCGCATCGCTCCAAACCCGAGGCGGTGGACCTTGAGATCCCCACCAATGAGGAACGTACCGGATTTCTTTGCGTCAATCGTAGCCATGGACTCTTTCCTTTCCGATGGACGCAAGATTCAACAGCGCAAAGGCGGAAGGGTTGCAGTCACTATCCCAGCAGGCGTCCGACCATCCGGGCCGTGTAATCCACGACGGGTACAATTCGCCCATAATTCAGGCGCGTTGGCCCGATGACGCCAATGGCGCCCACGATTTTCTGGGCCTCATTGCGGGCTGGCGCGACGATCATGGACACGCCCGACATTCCAAACATTCCGCTTTCACTACCAATATAGATTCGCACGCCTTCCGAAGCGTCTGCCAGTTGCAGGAGCTGAAGCATGGTCTCCTGCGTTTCGAGGTGATCGAACAACATACGGATCGTGGTCAGTCGTTCGATCTCGGTAATATCCGCCAACAGCTTGCCCTGCCCCCGAACGAATAGCGTTCCGCCATCAGCGTCCCATGTGGCCAGACCACTTTCGATGACGCTGGCCGTCAGAGCATCAAGTTCATGGCGGTTGACGTCCATTTCCTTGCTGACACGCTCTTTCAGAGTGCCAAGCGTCAGATCCCCCAAATGGGCGTTAAGATAGTTGCCAGCCTCGACAAGGGCAGAATGCGGCAGTCCTGCCGGCGTTTCGATGATGCGATTTTCTACCTGCCCGTCTGAACTGACGAGCACAACGAGGACACGCCCCGGACCGAGGGCAACAAACTCAATATGTTTGAGCGTCGCGTCGGATTTAGGGGCCAGCACCAGACCTGCGGCGGATGACAGCCCCGACAGCATGGACGATGCTTCCGCCAGGGTCTCCTGATAGGACCGGCCATGAATTTCCAGCCGGCTGTCGATACTGGCACGATCTTCGTCGCTCAAGGTACCAAACTGGAGCAGCCCTTCCACGAAGAGTTTAACGCCCTTCTCGGTCGGCAGACGCCCGGCAGACACATGAGGGCTGAACAACAGCCCGGCCCGGCCAAGATCTGCCATGACGTTGCGGATCGTCGCGGGAGACAGAGACAGTTTCAAGCGCTGCGCCAGAGTGCGACTGCCGATCGGCTCCCCGGTCTCGACGTATTCCTCAACGATTTCCCGAAGGATCGCAGCTTCCCGTTCTCCGAGCCCGGAAGCAAAGGAGTTCGGCATACGGAAGAAGGAAGGGTCAGATCTCATCATGGTAAAACTGTATGTCGGGGCTGGAAGGCTTCTCGTCAAACGCGGTAGAGGCAGGGCTTGGTTCTGAGAGAGGATTTTTTCGCATGACAAAGCGCCCATCCGGACGCGCCTGTGACGAAGGTCGCGCCATTTCCATTGAAACAGGCTTTGCCCGACATGCGGAAGGTTCAGCACTTATCCGGGTGGGTGGAACGGAAGTTCTGTGCACGGCGTCCCTCGAACATCGTGTCCCGCCTTTTCTGCGCAACAAGGGTCAGGGGTGGATTACAGCCGAGTATGGCATGCTTCCGCGCGCCACCCATCAGCGTGGCAACCGTGAAGCGTCCAAGGGCAAGCAGTCTGGCCGGACGCAGGAAATCCAACGCCTGATTGCCAGATCCCTGCGAGCCTGCGTCAATCTGAAGAAGCTGGGAGAACGGACCATCACGCTGGACTGTGATGTCCTGAACGCTGATGGCGGGACACGCTGCGCCTCCATTACCGGCGCTTGGGTAGCCCTCTCAATGGCCCTGAAAAAAGCCAATCTGTCCTCAGTCATGACGGCACAAATTGCGGCGGTCTCCTGCGGCCTGACCTCTGCTGGCCCCGTGCTGGACCTGGATTACGTTGAGGACAGTGCCGCTCAGGCTGACACGAACTTTGTTCTTACCGCAGAGGGTGGGATCGTCGAAATTCAGGGGACGGCGGAAACGTCCCCCTTTCAGGAAACCGAGTTTTTTGAACTGCTGCGTCTGGCCAAGCTGGGCACAGCCTCCCTCTTTAAAGCTCAGACTTCCGCACTGGAGACTTTGTAATGCGCCGCCTGTCCCGTGGGTCAAAAATTGTTCTGGCGAGTCATAATGCCGGGAAACTGCGTGAATTCTCCAGCCTACTTGCAGAAAGCGGCATCACTGTTGTGTCTGCAGGGGAGCTGAATCTGCCAGAACCGGACGAAACGGCAGACACATTCATTGGCAACGCTGAAATCAAGGCGCTGGCGGCGGCCCGTGCATCGGGCTTACCCGCACTGGCGGATGATTCCGGCTTTTGCGTCTCGGCACTCGGCGGCCAGCCCGGCGTTTATTCAGCGCGATGGGGCGGCCCTTCAAAAGACATGACCGTTGCGATGGAGCGCGTGCATCGCGAAATGGGTGAAACGCCAGACCACGCAGCATCATTTGTGGCGGCTCTCTGCCTGGCATGGCCCGACGGCGAAACACATTCCGTAGTTGGGGAATGTCATGGACAGATAGTCTGGCCGCCGCGTGGGGAGCATGGTCACGGCTATGACCCAATGTTTGCACCAGAGGGTCATAGCCGAAGCTTCGCAGAAATGAGCGAGCACGAGAAGAACGCGATCAGTCACCGCGGCCGCGCGCTCGCACTTTTCCTTACTGAATGTGTGGAAGGCTGAGCTCGGCTTCAGACATCCGGGAGAGCTGTGAACTCTCGCGTTCCAAATGATAGGGGCCTGTTGAACAGACCTCTATGGACAGCATACCAGTCCCCTTCCGGAGAGCATCTTCAAGTTCCAGATGCGCACGGCCCTCTGTCCAGCGCGCATCATCGCCTTCGCTGGAAGCCCAACCTGTAATTTCGGGAAATGTCAGATGGGACGTGAGGCGATGAGCGCCTCTTACCGCGTAAAAAGTGATGTCCCCGATGAGGACGCCACGTTCCTCACAAGGCGAAGACTGGCTATGTCTTCGTGAGAGAAGCCAGAACGACTTTGTGGGGCTGGAGAGTATGAAAAGGGCATGACTTCCCTGCCAGCGGGCTGGATGAATGAGAGATCCATCATCGCAGGCAAGGTGGAGGCCAGGATCATTTGTAAAGTAATTAAAAGAGGACATGCGTTTTTCCTGCCGTATGCAGTGATTTTATTGTCCATCGCCGAGCACGCACTTTCCCGACCATGGACAGCTCCATGAAGCAGACTGCAGTCTCTCATCCGAACCACATTCCTGTCTGCTTCATGGAAATATTATGTCGTGATATGGTTAGGGAACAGTACAAAATCAGGCTTCTGACAGGAAAAACGGTTCCGTAGCCGTTCTGTCAGAACGGCAAACTTCAGGTTTGCATCTCGATCAATGCGCCAGGTGCCTAACGACCGGTCCGTGACTGACGAGAACACCGCGCTGCCATACCTGATCTACCTGATCGATGTCCGCGATGCTTTGGTCTGGAGCACCACGAACGATTAGAAGATCTGCCCACTTCCCTGTTTTCAGAACACCGCGATCTTCAAGCTCAAGCAGTTCGGCGGCGTTTCCAGTCGCCAGATGAATGGCTTCCAGCGGTGTCAGGCCGGCCTCTACGATCAAGGCAAGTTCGCGATGTTCCGCAAACCCCGGCAAACGCGTTGGAGCAGCCCCTGAGTCTGTGCCAAAGCCCACTTTCACACCTGCCCGATAAAGCGTCAGAAGGTTCTTCTGATTAATCGCAAGCGCGGTGTGAGAAGCCGCGACAAGCGGCTTGGAAAGTGTCTGTTTACGCCAGTCTGCATCTGAGAGCTGCGCCATCAGGGCAGGATCGATGGCGGCCGCAACGAAAGGAACATTCAGAAGCTCCGGATGCTCTGCAAAAAGGTAATTCGCCTCGTCCAGCCCCAGCGTAGCGATGTACCAGACGCCATGGGCCTTCACGGCCTCAATCAGTGCCTGATCAACGGGCTGGTCTCGCACGCCATGCGCGAGGATATTGGCCCCTGCATCCACGACAGCTTTGGCAATATCCAGATCATGAATATGGACCGCCACGCGCGTATTGTGCTGATGGGCTTCGTCTATGACTGCCCGGTAAATATCTGGGGACATTTTGGGAAGCGTCTTGCCATTCGGCACGCCGTTCCGGAAATCATCCACCCAGAGTTTTACGAGATCCGTGTGCTCTGCGACCATACGGTCTACGTCCTGTCGCGCTTCCTGCGGAGTGGTCGGACGATAAACCTGATCCTGCCCTAACGCTTTCACCATCGCAGCGGGCGGCGCTCCTTCCGGAACACCAATGCCCTGATCGACGCCAAACAGATCCGCGCCTGGATTTTTACCCACATGCTGTTCCCGCCGCAAATCATCGAAGAGCGGCGATCGGTTCAGGCCAAGAGACGTGACGGTGAGAACACCATAATCACTATACTGTTTCAGGGCCGCGAGAATATTGGCTCGGGTATAGTTCTCACTACTGCCAGACGTTCCCTTAATGATACCGACGTGGCTGTGATCGCTGATCAGAGCGGGCAACAAAGTTTTGCCGCTGAGATCGATATGCTCAGCTCCTGAAGGGGCCGGATCGCCTATGGAGACAATTCGTCCGTCATTAATGACGACTGTAACGTTTTCACGGACGGGGTCCCCTGTTCCATCGATCAGGCGGGCATGATCGAATGCAACAGGTTCTGCCTGCGCGGTGCAGGCCATCAAGGTCGCCGGCGCGGCCAGCAAAAACCCCGCGAAAGCAGAACGAAGTGTCATAATGGAATTTCCCCTCAGCAGCATTCAGGCTGAGGAGAAACGTTCTGTCATGCAGAAAAGACCAATACCGTCTCGCGATTGTGAAAAGACGCTTGGAACTTTAGCCTTCGAGAGACTGAAGCTCGAACAAACGACGGTAGATGCCACCGTCCTGAGCCACCAGTTCGGCGTGGGTGCCGTCTTCTTTCAACTCACCCCGACTGAAGACAAGAATCCGATCCAGCTCCATCACCGTGGAAAGGCGATGAGCCACCACGATGACCGTGCGGTTCTGCATCAGGCGGCGCATTGCCTCCTGCACCAGGGATTCAGATTCTGAATCCAGACTGGATGTTGCTTCATCGAAAATAAGAATGGGCGCATCTGCAAGGAATGCCCGGGCAATCGCGACACGCTGACGCTCACCGCCCGAGAGCTTGACCCCGCGTTCACCGACCATCGTGTTGTAGCCTTCCGGCAGACGCTCAATGAAGGCTGCTGCGTTGGCCTGACGCGCTGCTTCCTTGATGTCTTCGATGGATGCCGAAGGCCGGGCATAGGCGATATTCTCAGCCAGTGTGCGGTGGAACAGCACCGGTTCCTGTGGAACAATAGCAATGTGCGACCGCAGGGAATCCTGCGTGACATGCGCGATGTCCTGCCCGTCAACCGTGATGCGCCCACTGTTCACATCATACAGGCGTTGCAGAAGCTTCGTGAGGGTCGTCTTTCCAGATCCACTCGGCCCCACGAGGGCCACACGTGATCCCGGCGCGATATCGATTGTGAGGTCTTGATATAGAGGTTTGTCCTGGCCCGGATACTGGAAGGTCACGTGCTCGAAGTGGACCTCGCCCTTCGTAAAGCGTGCAGGCTGGGCGTCTGGTGCATCCTGAATAGCCGAATCCCGGCGGAAGATGGCGATCAGCTCTTCCATCTCATTGACGGAACGCTGCACCTGACTGACCTGCTGGCCAAGATCCCGAAGGTATCCCTGCACAAGAAACATCATTGTCAGAACATATGCGACGTCACCCGGCCCCGCCTTGCCCTGCCACCACAGCATGACGGCAAGCCCGATCATGAGCATCCGCATCACGAGAGAGGCGAGCGCCTGAATATTGGCGCTATTGGTGCCGCGCAGCCATGTCCTCAGGGTACGTCCGCGCCAGCCTTCGACGATGGTGTCCAGCCGCTGCTCTTCCCGCTTTTCAGAGCCGAATGCTTTGACGACTGGATTGCAGGTGACAGAATCCGCGATGGCTGCACCCATTTTCGTGTCCCATTCATTGGATGCACGGGCACTGGGCGCAACATAACGAAGCGTCAGGATAATTGAGAGCCAGGCAAACAGCACTACCGAAACCGCAAGGACCGATCCCATAAGAGGAGAACGGAACATAAGGACGGCCGTAGTGCCACCCAGCACCAGAACCTCTGGCCCGATCATCAGCAGCAGGGTGTCGTCTAAGGTGTCGATAGCCCACATGCCTCGGGTCAGACGGCGAACCGTCGACCCGGCAAAAGTATTGGCATGCCAGTCCGTTGAGAATCGCTGCACGCGGGCAAAGGCCTGATTGAGGACCTTGTGCATGATTGCCAGCGTCAGATGTGAAATCCCGACAAAAGACGACCGACGACCGAACAGCCCAATCAAGCCAAGCGCAATCAATCCCCCCACCATGAGGAACGCATCATTACGCAGGCTCAGAAGCTCATCGGTTTTCGGGATGGTTGGCCCGGCAGCGTGCTTGGAAATATCCGAAACAAGGCGACCAGCCAGAATCGGTGTGACGACGTCTGCCAGTGTGGCGAGCGCCACACCAGAGAGTGTCCAGGCCAGCAGCGCTGGATGTGCCAGCCAGCGGCGGCAGACAAAGGACAGGACTTCTGTAAAAGAAACGTCGATTTTCCGGCCTTCCTGTTTCTGGCCGGTGAGTTGCGTAGAAGTATCGGACACGAAGAGCTCCGCCGTCTTGTCCCTCAAGGACAACGGCCTGATGGCATGAAATTTTCAGATGTTTCGCGTATCTTGCCGGACAGTCCGGATCAGACGCAACAGCCCGCGCGGAGTTTCAGCCATGACAGACGCCCCTAAACCCATGAGCAAGGCCGCGGCCAAGGCTTTCCTTACCGCTCTGGCCGAAGCCAATCCGGATGCGGAAAGTGAGCTGATCTTCCGCAATACGTTCGAGCTTCTGGTGAGTGTGGTTCTCTCGGCTCAGGCGACGGACAAGTCTGTCAACAAAGCAACCAAAGGACTGTTTGAACACGCGCCCGATCCGAAAAGCATGGCGGAGCTCGGGGAAGCCGGGATCGCGCAGTACATCAAGACGATCGGCTTATGGCGCGCCAAGGCGCATAACGTGGCCCTGCTGTGCGAGCAGCTTTTGGAGCGGCATGGCGGGGAAGTTCCTGCTGATCGCAAGTCTCTTGAGGCATTGGCGGGTGTCGGGCGAAAGACCGCCAACGTAGTGATGAATGTTGCGTTTGGGGCCGATACCATGGCGGTTGATACGCATATTTTTCGCATCGGGAACCGGACCGGGCTGGCTCCGGGGAAAACAACCCGGCAGGTTGAGGATGGTCTGGTGGCGCGCATCCCCAAGGACATGCTGCGGCCAGCCCATCACTGGCTGATCCTGCATGGGCGTTATGTCTGTAAAGCCCGGGCGCCTGAATGCTGGCGCTGCCCGGCGACACAATGGTGCCTGTATCCGGACAAGCGTCTCACGCCACCCCGCACAAAAGAGGCGGCCTGATCGAAGCTACTCTGCCTCAGCCAAGGGCAGATTGGGCATTCCGTGTGAGCCTATGGCAGGCACCCAAGGACGACTCCCACGCCAGCTCCGGTCCGAGACAAGTTCTGGACCGCCTCGATGGAGAGAGACCGCATAGGCGCCATTTCTCCAGACCGAAAAACGGTCAATAAACGGAACTCCGGGGCAGGCATTACGGGCCGGGGATGCACTCACAAACAGACGAATTCCCTGACAGTCCTGCTCAGACGGCAAACGAACACCATCCAGGCTATCTTTGGCCCGCAGCAGCACCGTCTGGCCTTTGAGTGAGACACGGCAGAGACCCGTCATGCAGTCAGGTGGCAGGAAGCCTATTGGCAGAGCCAGCGCCCGTTCCCAGTCCTGAAGCGCCAGGTTTTCGAGACTGCCATGAGGACCAACCATCAGAACGCTGTCGTCCCTCAAGGCAAGCACCCCTGCATCAGCGGAAACCAGAAGGTCCGGATGAGGCGCCAGCCAGATGGAGAGAATTCCCACACCAATAGGCCCTAATCCAACGAGGCGCGGCCACCCCTTCCAGAGGCACAACCAGCACAGCCCGAGAAGCAAGGCAGCAAGCCCCCAGCCTGGCATGGCTGGAACAGGTTCGTAAGCAAATGGGAACATCGCAACGGTGTGTGCGATGATCTGAATAATCCGGATGCCCCACCCCATGACGATGAGCGGAAGACCTGCGGCATGCAGTGGCATCAGGAGCAGGGACAGGAGACCTGCGGGCATGATCCAGACGGCGGCCAAAGGAACGGCCAGCATGTTGGCGAGCACGAACCACGGCTGGAAGACACCAAAATGCGCCATGCTGACCGGCAGGGTCGCTAGCCCCGCCAGAAGGCTGGTGAGGGACAAGGCAGCCAGATGGGACAGGATGACGCGCACTGACCCACCTTCGCCTCGAAGTCGTGCAAGGGGTTCACGCAGAACTTCATACCCGGCGATCAGCCCCATCACGGCGGCAAAAGACATCTGAAAAGAAACGTCCAGAACGGAAACCGGAGAGACCAGCAGGATAACGAGCGCAATCAGGGCAAGTGACCGTATGGACAGTGCGCGCCGCCCTGTAACAAGAGCCAGCGTGACCAGTGCCGCCATGCCGAGCGCGCGGACGCTGGGCAGATGAGCACCGGTCAACAGGACATATCCGATACCAGCAAAAAATCCTGAAACTGCTGCGATTTCTCGACAGGGCCAATACAGAGCCAGACGCTCGAAGGCGGTCAGAAACGCGCGAACAGAAACCGTGACAACAGCCATGACCAACCCCAGATGCAGCCCGGCGACAGCCAGAAGATGTGCCAGCCCGGAGGCAGCGAATTCCTGACGGGTGGAGGCATCAATCCCGCCCGCCTCTCCTGCGAGCAGCGTCGCGGCAATGGCGCCAGTCTGGCCGGGGAGCACGCTTTCGATGCGCGCTTCTATGGCTTCTCTCAGTCCCTCCAGACCTGCCGTCGCGTCTGCACTGTCCACGTGCTGAAGTGTGCCCAAAGCATACCCACTCCCTGCTGAGCCAGAGAACCAGGCTTCCCGTTGCAGATCGCGGCCACCCGGCCATGACGGATCCGAAGGAGACCGCAACATTGCCCTGATCTGGACGGTACTGCCCGGTAATGGGGATGCGGAATCATCATCACGGAGTTTCAAACGCAACGTACGTTTGAGAGGCGCCATTCCTGCGTCGACAGGCGTATCGAACGTCGCGTGCGCCAGAACAATCCGTCTCCCGCCTTCATCGCTGCCGGCCCTGGGAGGCAGTGTCTCTAGCGCGATAACCTGCCCTGTTACGACAGAGGCTCGCGTTGGCAGAGACGGCATGGGCGGTTGTCGGCGTGTCTGCCATGAGGCGTCCAGAAAGCCGATCAGAAATCCTGAAAGTACCAGGAATAGAAACAGTAAGGCCGGACGCTTTCGCCAGAACCAGACAGCCACCGCTACGCAGCCCGAAATACCGGATGCAGGCCAAAGAGGGGGTTCGGAGCGGAGTGTCAGATACGTGAGGGCCCCCAATGCAACCGCGACAGGGAGCCAGCAGAACAGCCGGCGCCCCTGCTCTGCCAAGATCCTCTCAATCAGCGACGGGCGGAAGCCACCACTGGCTGGCGCGTCCAGAGAGGTGTCAAACTCATCAAGCAACAGAGTATCGGCAGGAGATATCGGACGGGTCACGGGCAGAGCGTAACGGATTTTAGTCCATCACGCTCTGCCGTAATTCCTGTGCCCGTCAGTTATGAAGGTGCAGCGCGCTTCTGAGACCCGCAGCGTCCCGTTCCAGCTCAAAGCCCGCGCTTCCCGGCTGGAAGAGTCGGGCACTGGCGAGGCCTCCCGTCACGACCGGATCCAGTCCGGCAGCCTCGACCAAATCCTTGACCTTAAGCACAGCCGCCGTGTCATCGCCTGCGATCGGCAAGGCCAGACGTGGGTCTGGCCGGTGTGCTTCGGCACGCAGGCTGGTCATGTCGATGGAGTTGAAGGCCCGCACGACATGCGCGGAAGGGAAATATCGCTGTGTCGTGATGCCGGCTCCGTCTCTGAGAGCAACATCAGCGATCCACCCGTCCCGGCCCACATAGGGATTGGCGGGATCAATCACGACCTTATCAGTCAGTGTCCGGTTCAGATCCCGTCCGAGAGCGGGAATCGCACCATAAGGGACAGCAAGAACCACAATTTTTCCAAAAGCAGCAGCCTGAAGCGGCGTGCCAGCAGACGCGAGGGGCCCGAGGGTCTGCGCTAGAGCCTGTGCATCCTCGATATTGCGGGCAGAAACCATGACGCGATAGCCCGCCTGCACCCAGAGGGCAGCCAGTGTTCGTCCGACCTGACCGGACCCAATAATGCCGATGCCAGGAAGCTCACGAGGCGAATCGGCCATTGCCGCGCTACCGACGGCAGCCAATCCGGCAACAGCCGCAAGAAAGGGGCGTCTACGGAGAGGAAAATTTTTCATGAAGGGTGCCATTCTCGGGACAGAGAACCGCCCTTACCCTGGACGGGGTCGATCGAAGGAAATGTCAGCGCGTTGATCCGGGCCAACTGCTCTGCCGATGGAGCGCTTCGCAGGATGTCAAAGGACTGATTTGGCGGGTAAGCCCCAATGACCGTAAAATCTTCTGTAGACCCAAGATTACAGTGACCGGTTCCTGCGGGAAGCAAGGCGACGTCACCGCCGCGAACCTCCACATCCCGCCCTTCAGGGCCACCAAGGACCAATCTGGCAGACCCATTGGAAAACCCCAGAACCTCATGGCCCAGACTATGATAATGATGGAAAGGATAGACGCCATTCCGCCATCTCGCAGGCCAACCGTTCTGACCGAACAATTGCTCATAGACATCTTCACGGCCCACGCCGCTCTCAAGCACATTCCGATAGAGAATGACGGGCAGACGCTCGTTGTTGGGCACCCATCCATTGGAACGGAGCATAAAGGTCTCAACCCGTGCGGAAGACGCAGCGGCCTTCCGGATGCGGCCACTCCCCAGAGTCAGCCCGACCCCCGTCAGCATGGCGTTGAAATCTCGCCTGTCCATGATCACCCCCAGTGGAAATACTGGAGTCAGGATAGGGAACGCGTCCTTGGTGCAGGAAATCACACACGCTTGAAAAACCGGGTTTTTCTTCATGTAACGGCCTTGTGACACTTAAAGGCAACACATTGCAAAAGAGTGACACAATTTATGGTCGAACGATGCGGATGGCCCGTGCCGCATGACCATGATATGAGAGCCGCATGACCATCCGTACGCGCTTTGCACCCTCCCCTACGGGCCTGCTGCATGTTGGTAATGCCAGGGCTGCTCTGTTCAATTTCCTCTTCGCACGCCATCACGGTGGCGAATTCCTGTTGCGGATTGAGGACACTGACAAGGAACGTTCCACGCAACGTGCCGTGGACGTGATCTTTGACGGTCTCGCCTGGATGGGAATCACGGCCGATGCCGAACCTGTCTTCCAGTCGGCCCGACAGGACCGCCATACGGAAGTCGCTCTTGAGCTTCTGGCCAAAGGCGAAGCCTACAAGTGCTATTGCACGCCAGAAGAACTGACGGCCATGCGCGAGAAGGCCATGGCCGAGAAGCGCCCGCCCCGTTACGACGGCACCTGGCGTGACCGTGATCCGTCCGAGGCACCGGAAGGTGCGCCTTACGTAATTCGCCTGAAGGCACCACGTGAGGGCGAGACCGTCATCAAGGATCTGGTGCAGGGCGAAGTCCGCGTTGCGAACGTGGAAATGGATGACCTGATCATCCTGCGTTCCGACGGCACGCCGACCTACCTGCACGCCGTGGTCTGTGATGACCATGACATGAAGATCACCCATGTCATGCGCGGTGATGACCATCTGACGAACACCTTCCGTCAGGCCATGATCTACCGCGCGATGGGCTGGGATCTGCCGCACTTCGCTCACCTGCCGCTCATTCATGGACCGGATGGCGCCAAGCTGTCCAAGCGTCACGGCGCACAGTCCGTCGTGGACTTCCGCGAGGAAGGGTATCTGCCGGAAGCCCTGTGCAACTACCTGCTCCGTCTGGGCTGGGGCCATGGTGATGCTGAGGTTCTGTCCCGTGAAGAGCAGATCAAGCTGTTCGATCTGGATGGCGTCGGTCGTTCCCCGTCCCGTATGGATTATGTGAAGCTGGCACATCTCAATGGTGTCTGGATGCGTCAGGCTGACGATGAGCGTCTCACAAACGATGTTTTGGAGCGTCTGCAAGGCCGTGAAGGCGTTGTTGCTGATGACCGGACGCGCGGCCGTGTTCTGGCCATGATGTCCGGCCTCAAGGAACGCGCCAAGACGCTGGTGGAACTTACGGATAACGCTGCCTTCGCAGGTTTCACGCTGCCTCTGACCTTCACGCCCAAGGCTGAGAAGCTGCTGGACGAAAATGGTCGCAAGGTTCTGGAAGGCGTTGGGCATGATCTGGCAGCTCTGCCGGATTTCACAGCGGAAGCCATCGATGGTGCCCTCCGCGCCTATGCCGAGAAGAACGAACTGAAGCTTGGGTCCGTAGCTCAGCCGCTCCGGGCAGCCATGACAGGGTCCACGACATCTCCGGGCATTGACCTGACGCTGGCCGCTCTTGGCCGTGACGAGGTTCTGGCCCGCATTGCGAGTGTGCTCAGTGCCTGAGCGGCCATCCGTCCCCCGGCATCTGCTGGGAATCGAGGGGCTAACAGCGGGGCAAATTGCTCCGTTCCTCGATCTGGCGGAGAGCTATGCACTCCTGAGCCGTTCCCGTTCCGCACCACGTGATGCGCTGCGGGGCCGGACAGTCATCAATCTGTTCTTTGAGGACAGCACCCGTACCCGCACCAGTTTTGAGCTGGCGGGCAAACGCCTTGGCGCAGACGTCATAAACATGACGGTCGCGACCAGTTCGGTAAACAAGGGTGAAACACTGCTGGATACGGCATCCACGCTGAATGCCATGCGCTGCGATCTGCTTGTCGTGCGTCATGGTCAGTCCGGTGCACCGGCCCTGCTGTCACAGAAGGTCGAAGCCAGCGTGGTGAATGCTGGGGATGGCACGCATGAACATCCAACTCAGGCTTTATTGGATGCTCTGACCATCCGTCGTCATTTCGGGCGGCTGGAAGGTCTGACCATTGCGATCTGCGGAGATGTGGGTCACAGCCGGGTCGCGCGATCCAATATCCACCTTCTGACCGCAATGGGAAATACGATCCGCCTGGTTGGACCGCCAACGCTTCTACCGTCCGCCATGGCAGAGCTTGGGAACGTCACGCTGTATTCGGACATGGACGAGGCCCTGAAGGGCGCAGACGTCGTCATGTCCCTGCGGCTTCAGAAAGAGCGAATGGGCGCCGGTCTCGTACCAAGTTCGCGCGAGTATTTCCGCTTTTTCGGTCTGGATAGCCGCCGTCTGGCACTGGCTAACCCGGGTGCGCTGGTCATGCATCCTGGCCCCATGAACCGAGGTGTCGAGATTGCCTCTGATGTAGCAGATTCGGACCAGAGCGTGATTGCTGAACAGGTGGAAATGGGTGTGGCGGTGCGTATGGCCGTTCTTGATCGCCTGTCACGCGCACGGGTGCCCTCATGACGATTACTGTTTTTGAAAATGTCCGTCTGGTCGATCCAGCATCTGGCCGAGATGACATCGGACGCCTGACGGTTGAAGACGGCCACATCGCCGCTATCGACAGCCCCGAGACGCCAGAAGGCGCGCGCGTGATTGATGGTCAGGGTGCAGTTCTGTGCCCTGGGCTTGTGGATATGCGTGTTGCCTTGGGTGAACCGGGCTTCGAATACCGAGAAAGTGTGAAGTCAGGCGCACGGGCTGCCGTAGCGGGTGGGATTACCACCATGGCCGTTCTGCCCAACACCTCTCCAGCGATCGATAATCCGGCTCTGGTGCATCTTCTGAAGGTGCGCGGCGAAGAGACGGGTATGGTCTCCATTCACCCTTATGGCGCGCTGACGCGCGGCTGTGAGGGTGGAGACATGGCTGAGCTGGGCTTGTTGCAGGATGCAGGAGCTGTTGCCTTCACCGATGGCACGCGTGCTATCACAGACGCCAAGCAGATGCGCAATCTGCTGTCCTATTCGCGCTTTCTTGACGCGCTGGTTGTGCAGCACCCGGAAGAACCTTCGCTGGCAAAAGGCGCCTGCGCGACCGCCAGTGCGCTGGCGGTCCGGCTAGGCCTGCCGCAGGTTCCGGCCGCTGCTGAGGCGATCATGATTGCCCGCGATCTTCGTTTGGCCGAGATGACTGGGGCGAGACTGCATTTCGCGCACGTCTCTACGGCCGAAGGGCTGGATCTGATCCGAACAGCAAAAACACGTGGCATCAAAGTAACATGTGACACAGCGCCCCCTTATTTCGCCATGACGGAAGAAGACATTGGGGACTTCCGTACCTACGCGAAGTTCTCCCCACCGCTCCGTGCGGAATCAGACAGGGCAGCGGTTTGTGCGGCTCTTGCCGATGGCACGATTGACGCCGTGGCATCTGATCACGCCCCGGCAGATGCGGACGACAAACGTCTTCCGTTCGCGCAGGCGCGTGCAGGGGGGACAGGTCTTGTCACGCTCCTGGGTGTTACGCTGGGCGCGGGGCTACCTCTGATGGATGCCCTGCGTCTTGTCACCTGTGCTCCTGCCGCTCTTCTGGGCATTTCGGCTGGAACACTGGCAATTGGTCAGGATGCCGATCTCTGCCTGTTCGACCCTGATGCCGTTTGGGAAGTAACGGCTGGCGAACTACCGGGCCGGGCTCAGAATACGCCGTTTGATGGTCAGAAGCTGACAGGACGAGTCCTGCGGACCTTCCGACGAGGCCGCGAGGTTTTCACGGCTGAGGGCTTGGCATGACGCTGTCTCATCCCAACCTGCTGCTTGTCGCGGCAGTCGCGTATGTCTTGGGCAGTATTCCGTTCGGATTGATTTTGACCGCCCTCAGCGGCGGCGGGGACATTCGCCAGATCGGCTCTGGCAATATCGGCGCCACGAACGTTTTACGCACCGGTCGTAAGGGATTGGCTGCGGCTACCCTTCTTCTAGATGCTCTAAAAGGGGCGCTGGCGGTCTTTCTGGCGCTTCGGTTCGGTGGTGGCCCGCCGTCACTCGCCATGGCCGTAGCGGCAGTCTCAGTGGTGGTCGGACACTGTTTCCCCGTCTGGCTGGGATTCAGGGGCGGTAAGGGCGTTGCCACAGGACTCGGGACAATCTGGGTTTTGTGCTGGCCTGTTGGTGTGGCGTGCTGCGTGGTCTGGCTCGCCATAGCGCGGATAAGCCGGATTTCGTCGGCTGGAGCGCTTTCAGCATTTCTTGTCGCGCCGATTTTGATGGTTGTCGTGCTGGGCCGGGGTGCCAGTTCTCCCGTTCCTGTCGCGACGTTTCTCATCGCCCTCCTGATTTGGGTGCGACACTATAGCAATATAGTCCGTCTGCTGACGGGCAACGAACCTCGGGTGAACGCCAAGACAAAATCATCCTGATTTTAAGCAACCGTTAATGAAATTCGGATAGGAGCGAGAACATGACGACGTTTTCTGCTCCACCGTTCCGGTTGTCTGATCAAGAGCGACTCGACGCGATGCGTCTTGCTCGCACGCCGGGCGTGGGTCCGATCAATTTTTCCAGGCTGCTTTGCCAATATGGCAGCCCGACTGCGGCTCTCTCCGCACTTCCTGAACGGATGCGTCATGCTGGGCGTGTGGATCTTCCGGTGATTCCATCGGCTAACCAGATGGCCGATGAAGTTGAAACCCTCCGGAAAATGGGCGGAAATGTTTTGATCCGGGGGGACGCCAATTATCCCCTGATGCTGTCCTTCATCAAAGACGCTCCACCTGTGCTCTTTGTTCAGGGAGATCCAGCTAAACTCTCTCTGCGCTCTGTCGGCATTGTGGGAGCACGCAATGCTTCTGCTGCGGGCATTCGCATGGCCGAAAGCCTCTCTGCCGAGCTGGCGAACTCGAAAATCTGCGTTGTTTCAGGTCTGGCCCGTGGGATCGATTCGGCGGCTCATGAGGCAGCCCTTTATCCCGGCCTGACGGCGGCGGCTGTCGCTGGAGGGCTGGATCACGTGTACCCGCCAGAAAATGCAAAGTTGCAGGCCAGTATTGCCGAACGCGGGTGCCTGGTGACAGAGGCGCCATTGGGGACCGTTCCCCAAGCGCGGCACTTTCCTCGCCGCAATCGGCTGATTGCTGGGATCTCTCTCGGATGCGTTGTTGTGGAAGCCGCACTGCATTCCGGAACGCTGATTACGGCCAGTCTGGCGATCTCATACGACAGAGAAGTCTATGCCGTTCCCGGCTCGCCACTCGATCCGCGGTCTCGCGGCGGCAATGAGCTTTTAAGGCGCGGAGCGACGCTCACGGAAAATGTGCAGGATATTCTTTCTTGCCTCCCTTCCGAGCTCCCGGCTCCCCTTTCACCTCCATGGGTAAAGCAGCCGCATCAACCTGGTATTTTGCAAGGCTTTTCAGAACCTTACACAGCATGGAATGTGAGTGCGGAGGATCACTGGGAAGACCCCGATCTTGTACTGTCTGAGGTGCTTCCGCTTCTCTCCATGACACCGGTAACAGTTGACGAGGTGATGCGCCGCTGCCAGTTCTCCGTTTCGGCAGTACTGTCGACACTGACTGAGCTTGAGCTTGGGGGTGTCGTGGAGTTCGTGCCCGGCGGGCGCGTGGCGTTACAGCCGAACAGGAAGTGACGCGGAAGACCGGAGTGGCAATGACAGACGTTGTGGTAGTCGAGAGCCCATCAAAGGCCAAGACGATCAACAAGTATCTGGGAAGCGGGTTTACCGTTCTTGCTTCCTTCGGCCATGTGCGGGATCTGCCGCCCAAGGACGGGAGCGTACGCCCGGACGAGAACTTTGCCATGAGTTGGCAGACGGACGACCGAGGCGCCAAACAGATTGCGGCCATTGCCAAGGCTCTCAAGGGAGCAAAGAACCTTTATCTGGCCACTGACCCGGATCGCGAAGGTGAAGCAATCTCGTGGCATGTGCGCAGTGTTCTTGAAGAAAAAAAGCTCCTGAAGGGAATCGATGTTCATCGCGTCACCTTCAACGAAATTACGAAATCTGCCGTCACTGCTGCGATGGCTGGCCCGCGTGAGCTGGATCAGCCCCTGATTGACGCTTATCTGGCCCGTCGTGCGCTGGACTATCTGGTGGGCTTTACGCTGTCGCCAGTGCTTTGGCGCAAGCTGCCGGGCAGCAAGAGTGCTGGCCGTGTGCAGTCCGTGGCGCTTCGCCTCATTTGTGAGCGTGAAGCCGAGATTGAGGTTTTCAAGCCGAAGGAATACTGGACCGTTACTGGCGGGTTCAATACTCCGGCGAAAGCAGCTTTTCAGGCGCGCCTTACCCATCTGCGCGGTGACAAACTCGACCAGTTCGATCTCAATAACGAACAGCTGGCCTTTGAAGCTCGCGACATCGTACAGGCAGGTCAGTTCACCGTTCGCTCTGTCGAGCGCAAACGGACGAAGCGCAACCCACCGCCGCCATTCACGACCTCTACGCTTCAGCAGGAAGCCTCCCGCAAGCTTGGCATGAGCGCGCAGACAACGATGCGCACGGCCCAGCAACTTTATGAAGGCGTGGATCTCGGTGGTGAGACGATCGGTCTGATCACCTACATGCGAACCGATGGCGTCACGATGGCCAAAGAGGCAATCGGTGCGATTCGCGGGCATATCGGCAAGGCGTTTGGGGACGAGTACGTGCCGGATTATCCACGCGCCTATTCGACCAAAGCCAAGAATGCGCAGGAAGCGCATGAAGCCGTGCGCCCCACGGATGTGTTCCGCACACCTCAACAGGTCGCTCATGCGCTGTCTCCTGAACAACGGCGGCTGTATGAACTGGTCTGGAAGCGCGCCGTTGCGTCACAGATGCAATCTGCCGAGCTTGATCAGGTTGCAGTCACCCTGGCGGATGCCAGCGGACAAACACTGCTCCGGGCAACGGGTTCGACGATTGCCTTCGATGGCTTCCTGAAGCTTTACATCGAAGGCAAGGACGATTCGAAGGCGGAAGACGACGACGGAAAGCTGCTTCCTGCCATGAAGGAAGGGGACCGCGTCGCGACGACGGCTGTTGATGCTGAACAGCACTTCACCCAGCCGCCGCCGCGCTATTCCGAAGCGTCTCTGGTCAAGAAAATGGAAGAGATCGGCATTGGTCGTCCTTCCACCTATGCCTCTGTTCTGGGTGTCCTGCGGGACCGTAACTACGTTCGACTGGAAGCCAAGCGCTTCCTGCCGGAAGACCGAGGACGCCTTGTCACAGCGTTCCTGACGTCCTTTTTCGAGCGTTATGTCGATACCGGCTTCACAGCGTCTCTCGAAGAACAGTTGGATGACATTTCCGGTGGCCGGGCTGACTGGCACGATGTCATGGCAGCCTTCTGGCATGACTTCTCAGCAGCCGTAGATCAGACAAAAGATCTGAAAATCTCGGACGTCATTGACGCTCTGGACGAAGATCTGGGCGATCACTTCTTCCCACCCAAGGAAGACGGCACTGATCCACGGGTCTGCACATCCTGCGGCACAGGCCGTCTGGGGCTGCGTCTTGGCAAGTTTGGCGCCTTCATCGGCTGCTCCAACTATCCAACCTGCCAGTTCACGCGACGTCTGGTCGCTGATGACGGTGCGGATGAGGGGCTCAAGGACGGTATCAAGGTTCTGGGCCAGCACCCGGACACCAGTGAGGACATCACCATTCGTCGTGGGCCCTATGGACTGTATGTCCAGCAGGGAGAACCCAACCCGGAAGACAAGAAGGCCAAGCCCAAGCGTACAACCATCCCCAAGGGGCTGGACGGCAACAGCATGACCATGGAGCAGGCTCTGGGGCTTCTGTCCCTACCCCGCCTGGTTGGGATGCATCCGGAAACAGGGGAAAAGATCGAAGCTGGCCTTGGACGGTTTGGGCCCTATGTGAAAATGGGTGCGATTTACGGCACGCTGGACAAGGACGATGACGTCCTGACGGTTGGGCTGAACCGGGCAGTCGACAGCCTGGCGAAGAAGCTCGCCTCCATCCGCAACCTGGGAGCACATCCCAAGGACGGTGAGCCGGTCATGATCCGCAAGGGTCGTTTTGGTCCGTATGCGCAGCATGGCCAGTTGATCGCCAATCTCCCCAAAGATCAGGACATGAACGACATCACGCTCGATGCGGCCGTGACGCTTCTAGCGGAGAAGGGTAAGCCTCTGAAGGGTGGAGCCAAGAAGACGACTGCTAAGAAGGCTCCAGCCAAAACGGCAACAAGCAAAAAAACTTCGGATGTGGATGCAACTTCTGGCGAAGAAGCTCCGAAGAAAAAGACGGCCCGTGCCACAACAAAAACTTCAACGGCGCGGAAAACAGCCGGGTCCGCAACAAAAAAGCGGAAAACGGCGGCAGACCCTTCCTCAGACGCCTGAACCGTTACTCTGGAGGGGGTGTGACTCACTTGCACTCCCTCCAACAATGTCATTGGTGTGTCTTTACCGGGGCCGAAGTTTGTGGCGTGGTCAAAAGATGGATGGGGTAACAACTTCCTTCTTTCCGCCTCTCCTCAAGGACCCCTCTTTGCGCCATGCCGCACGTCCCATGATCCTGCTTCTGTCGCATATTCGCGAGACGGCGTGCCGCCCGGTTTTTATCCTCAGCCTTGTCACGCTGGCGCTGGGGGCACCCGTCCGGCCAGTTCTGGCCCAAGGCACGCCGCCAGTAAGCACACCCACTGCTCCTGAGGCTGCACCGGCTTTCTCTGCCGGGGTAACGAGGGATGTTCTCGTGGCAGCTCTCGGGTTTCTGGCCCCTCGGACGCTGGACGCTCACTCCCCCCGCGAATTCTGCATCTGGGGGCTGGACGGTCTGACGGCGATTGATCCTACGATTATCGTGACAACGAACGCTGCCGAGGACCACGATGGTCAGCACACACCTGAGACCGTGACGCTGACGCGCGGTCAGAAGCTGTTCTTCAAGCGCTCCCTTCCCGCCGACAACAACCGCACTGGATGGGCAGATCTTGTAACTGCCGCCATGGACTCTGCCTGGACTCATTCATCCACAATCCGGGAGGCAGGCGATGATGCGCTGCTTCAGGGTTTCTTTGATGAGCTGTTCAACCACATGGACCCCTATTCGCGGTATCTGGGACCAACACCGGCTGTCGCGGACCGAACACGACGTACGGGTCAGAGCGGTACAGTAGGCCTAACACTGGGGCAGCAAGGCCATTCGATCGTCGTGACGGCTGTGAATGCCAACGGGCCCGCCTGGGAGGCTGGGGTGGACATGGGGCAGCGCCTGATCTCGGTGAACGGAAAGTCGACCCACGGTCAGTCTCCGGACACTGTGCAGAGCTGGCTGGAAGGCAACGAACGTACGGCCGTTTCTCTGGCTCTCGCGTCCAAGGGAAAACGTCCGGCAACCTTGAAGATCATGAGAGCGCAGGTTCCGCCTGAAACCGTTTTCGCGTCTACGGTGGATACATACACCCTTCTGAAAATCACTTCCTTTTCGACCCAGACGGCTGAGGAAATCAGTCAGTATCTCGATCAGGTTGTGGAAGACGATACACCCGATGGCTCCAGTTCCGGACAGCCAACCGGCAAAGCAAAGCGCCCTGCCGGGATCATCATCGATCTGCGCGGGGACCGTGGCGGCGTTCTTCAACAGGCTGTTACGGCTGCCGCCCTGTTCCTCGATCATGGCGTAGCAGTCACGACGCATGGCCGCGATCCTCAGGCCAACCACATCTGGGCCGTTCAAGGCGGCGACATGACAAGTGGAGCGCCGATTGTCATTCTCGTGGATGGTCGCACAGCAAGTGCAGCAGAAATTCTTGCGGCAGCCTTGGCGGATCATCGCCGGGCCGTCGTCATTGGTAGCGAGACTCTGGGTAAGGGTCTGGTTCAGGTGATTGGCCAGATGCCCAATGGCGGCGAGCTGTTCGTGACATGGAGCCGCAATCAGGCCCCGCTGGGCTGGCCCATTCAAGGTCTGGGCGTCATGCCTCAGGTTTGCACGTCGCGGGGGAGCGATGACCTTCATACACAGCTTGAAGCTCTGAAAAACGGAAATGCCCCGCAGGCAGGCGCCGTTCAGATGGCTCGGGCAGCGCGCTACCCTGTTCCTGTTGCCAGAATTCTGGACATTCGACGTCATTGCCCGGCAGCGATTGGGACAGACGCAGACATGGACACGGCAAGATTCATGCTATCTTCTGCTTCGGCCTACAAGGCAGCGCTTGAAGCTGTCCCTGACGAAAATACCGCACCTCTGCACTAACTTTTCAGGATATGGACGGAACTTTCATGGGTGCACGTTTAAAAACAGGTCTCTGGGTGCGCGCCGTGATGCGACGGATTTCTTCCGACGGCACGTCCGCCATGGTCCTGAAAAAAGGGGATGAAGATGCCGGAGCCGTCCTGATCGTTCTCAGGGACCGCGACGACAATGTCGCCCTCCTCCGTGAAAATGGTTCGGACTGGATTCGGGCAGACATTCAGGATGCAGCCGGTCTGGAAGACTATCTGGAACGCCAGCGGCGTTATGATCCAGACCTCTGGGTCATTGAACTGGAAGTCCGGAATGTGGCCACGCCGCTGGAACGAACACTCGGTTCGCGTCGCGCAGATCTGGACGTGATGCACTGAACTGTGGGAGGGAGGACACACTGGGCGACGAACATGCCCATTGTGAAACTTTCGCATCACCCATTAAAGGGTTCGGCGCGTTGCCATCGCCTGTAGTTTCGGCAAGAAGACTTTCAAATTGGGTTGGTTGGAGAGAAATGACATGATGCAGCGATCCGTTTTCAGGACCTGGCTTGCCCGGGCCGGGCTCACTGCAGGCGTTTCGATGCTGGTCATGGGGGCCGCAGAGGCGCAGCCGGTCAGGGGACTGTACGTTTCCGGGTCTGGCGGCGCGAGCTTCAACCAGGATCAGACAGTCCGTCTTTCTCCTGTCTTCCCGAGCGGCCGTGACCACTATCAGGCAGGCGTCACGGGACTCGGCAGCGTTGGCTGGGGCCTCGGAAACGGGTTCCGGGTCGAGGTTGAGGGAAATTACCGCAACAATCGTCTCCAGCAGTTCAAGAGCAGCCTGTTCCCGTCTTCTGTCGGCGGTCGCCAGCAGAGCTACGGCGTGATGGCAAATGCCCTGTTTGACATGGATATCGGGCAGTCCTGGGTTTATCCGTATTTCGGCGCAGGCGTAGGCTACGGCTGGCAGTCCATGAACACCTATGTTCATGCACCCAGCGGTGCATTCGACCAGCACGTCACCGGTACGGCAGGAAACTTCGCCTATCAGGGCATCTTCGGTCTGTCCTTCCCTGTTCCCTGGGTAGTTGGTCTCTCTGCCACGACAGAATACCGTTTCTACTCCCTGCTTGGGCCTAACGGTCATCACGCTACGGCGACAGGCGTTTACGGCGGCTGGGATCAGAAGCAGGCTTATGGCTCTTCCACGGGCAACCGCGATACCCGCACGAACTTCAATCACTCGCTGCTCCTCGGCCTGCGCTACGAGTTCAACCCGGCTCCGCCGCCTGCACCACCGGCTCCAGCAGTGATTGCTGCGCCCGCGCCAGCCCCGACACGCACGTATCTGGTCTTCTTTGACTGGGATTCGGCTGCTCTGAGCGAGCGTGCGAAGTCTGTGGTGGCTGAAGCTGCCAAGAACTCCACTTCGACCCAGGTCACGCATATTGAAGTCAGCGGATATACGGACACGTCCGCTGCCCAGCCAGGGGCACGCGGTCAGGCTTACAATCTCGGCCTCTCCAACCGTCGCGCCGAAAGTGTGAAGGCTGAGCTGATCCGTGACGGTGTGGCAGCTGGCCTCATTTCCACGCAGGGCTTTGGCGAGACTCACCCCCTCGTTCCGACAGGCCCGAATGCTCGTGAGCCTCAGAACCGCCGCGTTGAAATCGATTTCAAGTAAGGGTTAGCCTTACGTTTTAAATGGCTTTGAAAGCCGGCGCCCTTGACTGGGTGCCGGCTTTTTTCATGTCTGATCCGGTAAAAATGATACAAAAAAAGCGGGGATAAACCCCGCCTTTTTCGTCACGAAGCTGAAGAGCTTCAGTGCTTGCGACGTGTCGTCTGACGCGTAACTGTCTTCTTTTTCGTGGTGGTTGTAGCAGCCTTCGGCGTCGGTGCCGTAACAGCAGGCTTGGCAACAACAACGCCGGTCGCGTCCACAGTGATGTGTACAACGAGGTGTTCGCGCTTCTTGCCACCACCTGGGATCAGCTCCGCCGTGAACGTGTCTGCACCAGCATAAGCCGTTGCAGGGGTATAGTTCACGTAGGTGTGGCCATCGTAGTTGTAGAGGAAAGCCTTGCCGTGTGACGGCGCAGGATTCACACCGAAGGAGGAATAGCTGCTGCCGAAGGATTTCTGCACGGAGATCGCGCAGAGGCCATCGTCACTGCGAACGGTCATGTCCACGTTCATCGTGCCATCAGCGGCGGTTGTGACCGGCGAGACGTGGCAGACTGCAGAAACCTTCTGGTAGCCGAAGGGGTTCGGCGTCACAGAGCGTTGAACGATCGCCTGCTGTGCGCAGCCGGAAAGAAGCAGGGTAAAGGCAAAGGCCGATCCCAAGGTAATGACGGAACCTCGCAGGCGCACGGTCAACTCCAACGCTCGTGACAGACTTAATGCCGCGCTTCCCGCGACAAGATAGACGTTCGCATGTAGAACAGGACGAGGCGGGGTGAAAGCCTGTCCGTCTCCCTTATGCGCACTTTCAGGGCTTTTTCTGCGGTCGGCGCGATAAATTACAATTGAGAACGCGAACGCCCATTTTCCGCCACGAAATTATGTTGCAGGTAAAGAGCTTGCCGCACGTTTCTCACATGCGGATTCATCTTTCCGCGGGCCGCAAGCCCGGATTATGCTGTCTGTCTGTTTCCGGCCATCAGTCCCGGCCTTGTGGAGTTTGTCGATGCCTTCGTTTTTCCGTCGTTCCTTCGTCCGTCTGGCTGGTGCTGGCCTGGCGTGCACAACACTGTTCGCCGCTCATGCCACGCCAGCTTTCGCAGCTGAGTGCGGCAACTCCCCGGCTCATGAAGCTTTTGACGTCGCGGGCCTGAAGTCCGAACTGATGGTAACGGCTCTCTCCTGCAAGTCGCAGGACCGTTACAACGCGTTCGTGGCCAAGTTCCGCCCGTCCCTTCTGGATGCAGAAAAGCGCCTTGATGGCTATTTCCGCACCACATACGGTCGTCGCGCTCAGGCAGCGCATGATGATTACATCACGCAGCTTGCAGATGTGCAGTCTCTTGGTGGCCTGAAGTCCGGCACGGTGTTCTGTGAACAGCGCACAGCCATGTTCGATGAGATTGATGCACTCGAAACGGGTTCCGACCTGGCTCACTACGCCGAAGCCAAAGATGTCGCCCAGCCTGCGTCCTATGAGAGCTGTGCAGCACCTGCCACTGTTGACCGTCGGCCGCGCCATGGCACAACCAAAAGCACCACGACGCGTCGCACGCACCGCGCCTGATCTGCCGCCGAAAGTCAGTCGTTCTGTTCCATCCGGAAGCGTTCTCTTGACGTTCCGGACTGGGACGGCGACAACGCAGACATGAGCGATCTGTTCGAGTCAGGCAAAGCAGGAAATACCAAGGCGACTGGCGGCCGCAAAGGCGCCGTCAACACGGATTATGGCGCACAGGATATCGAGGTCCTTGAAGGACTGGAGCCTGTTCGTCGTCGCCCTGGAATGTATATCGGTGGCACGGATGATAACGCCTATCATCACCTTGCCTCCGAAATTCTCGATAACGCCATGGATGAAGCCGTAGCCGGCCATGCCAGTAGCATCGAAATGCGACTGGAAGGCCCGCGGACACTCATGGTGCGCGATAATGGTCGCGGCATCCCAACGGACCCTCATCCCAAATTCCCGGATAAATCCGCGCTGGAAGTAATCTTTACGACGCTTCATGCGGGCGGAAAATTCTCTGGCAAGGCGTATGATACGTCTGGCGGCCTGCATGGTGTCGGCAGTTCGGTTGTCAACGCGCTTTCCGACAAGCTTGAAGTGGAAGTCGCCCGGGACCGGGTACTGTATCGGCAGGATTTCTCCCGTGGTGTGCCGCTTGGCCCGTTGGCCGAAGTCGGCAAGGCTCCCAATCGCCGAGGCACCACGGTTCGCTTTTCGCCTGATCCGGAAATCTTCGGGAATCTTCATTTTTCCGCATCCCGCCTGTACCGACTCTGCTGCTCCAAGGCCGCTCTGTTCCGTGGCGTCATCATTCAGTGGAAATGTGATCCGGAGCTGATCAAGGCTGGCGACGAAACACCAGTCGAAGCCACGATCCAGTTTCCGAACGGCCTGGAAGATGCCCTGACGGCAGAACTCGGTGCCAACCCCGATCTATTGACGCCACTTTGGGCCGGAGAAGCCGAGCTTCCTCTGGCAGCCGATGGCCGGACAGGTGGCAAGGTAGAGTGGGCTGTCGCGTTTCTGGAAGCTGGCACATCCACACTCACCTCCTACTGCAACACGATTCCCACGCCGCAGGGCGGCACGCATGAAGCGGGCTTCCGGGCCGCTCTGGTCAAGGGTTTCCGTTCCTGGGGAGACCAGCGCAAGGTCAAACGCGCAGCAGCGATCACAGCTGAAGATGTTCTTGGCGCCGTTGCCGCCAAGCTTTCTGTCTTTATTCGTGACCCGCAGTTTCAGGGCCAGACCAAGGACAAACTGACCAATCAGGAAGCCTCGCGTCTTGTAGAAGGCGCCCTGCGTGACCGAATCGACCATTGGCTCGGCGGAAACCCGCAGCAGGCAGATAATCTTCTGGCGTTCATGGTGGAGCGCGCTGAAGAGCGTTTGCGCCGTCGTGAAGTCAAGGAAACAGCGCGGAAAAGTGCAACCCGCAAACTGCGCCTTCCCGGCAAGCTGACAGACTGCACCCGCGAAAATGCCTCCGAGACCGAACTGTTTCTGGTCGAGGGCGAATCGGCCGGTGGCTCTGCGCGCCAGGCACGTGACCGGGAAACGCAGGCTGTTCTACCACTGCGCGGCAAGATTCTGAACGTCGCCTCCGCCACCGCCGACAAGCTCCGCGGGAATCAGGAACTCCGCGACCTAACGGAAGCTCTTGGCTGCGGTCTGGGGTCGTCTTTCGACATCAGCCGCCTTCGCTACGGCCGCGTCATCATCATGACAGACGCTGACGTCGACGGTGCGCATATCGCCTCCCTTCTGATGACGTTCTTCTATCGCGAAATGCCGGAACTGATCCGTCATGGGCATTTGCATCTGGCTCAGCCGCCGCTGTATCGCCTGACGCATGGGGCAAAGACGGTCTATGCGATGAACGATCAGGACCGTGACAAGCGCATCAAGGCGGACTTCAAGTCCAATGCGAAGGTCGAAGTGTCCCGATTCAAGGGGCTGGGCGAGATGCCTGTGAAGGACCTCAAGCAGACGACGATGGACCCTGCACGCCGGACGCTTCTGCGAGTGGTCGCTCTTCCTGAAGATCGCGCGCTGACAAGCGAACGCGTGGAAAGCCTCATGGGACGCAAGCCGGAACTCCGATTCCGCTTCATTCAGGAGCACGCCCGTTCCGTCGAAGATCTTGACGTCTGAACGTGACCACTGGTGTGCAGCCTGTTGAAAAATACGGACAACTTAAGGCGGTAGGGCTACTGATCGGGGGGATATCTTCCTTCCAGATCGGCGCCACGCTGGCGAAGGGGCTTTTCCCGCTCTTTGGTCCAACCGGAATGGTGGGGCTGCGTGTCTGCATGGCCGCACTCATTCTGCTGGCCATCTGGCGCCCGACTCGCATGACCCTGACACCAGCAGCCCTGAAGCTGCTGCTGCCTTATGGCGCGTCTGTCGCGGTCATGAACTTCTGCTTCTATGTGGCGCTGGTTCGCCTGCCATTGGGAATCGTGGTTGCACTTGAATTCACGGGCCCGCTAACGCTCGCACTTGCTGGATCACGTCGCTGGCTCGACCTGTGCTGGGTACTCTTTGTGATTTCCGGACTGTATCTGCTGCTACGCCCAGAGACGGCATCCGTTGCCGGATCTGCCCATGCTCTGGATATATTCGGAGTCTGTGCAGCACTCCTGAGTGGCTGCGGGTGGATCGTGTACATCCTCACAGGCACCCGCATGGGGAAAATTCTGGATGCGGGGCAAGCGACGACGCTGGGTATGGCCACGGCGGGGATTTTTCTTCTCCCCTGCCTGATCCCCACAATTCCCACCGTCATCACACATCCGTGGCAGGGAGGAGCGGCCCTCAGCGTGGCCGTTCTCTCCTCGGCCGTGCCTTATATTCTTGACATGATGGCCATGCGTCGCCTTCGGCCGAAAGACCTTGGAATTCTGCTGAGCATGGAGCCCATGCTCGGCGCCGTTTCAGGCTGGATCTTTCTGGGCGAAGCGCTGTCGATCACACGATGGGCAGGCGTTCTGTGCATCGTTGTTGCGTCTCTCGGCAACGTTCTCACAGCCCGGAAAGCCACTCTGCACTGACCGTCCGGGCAAAGGATAATCAGACGCTTTCAGCGACCCAGTTCCGGCGTTTGGTGGCTTTGCCAATACCCGGATTAAAGCAGTTGCATGGGTCCAGACTGCGATAGTGTTCGATCATCTCTTCCGGCGCATCGTAAAGATGACCGACGTTATGCTCGGCAGGATAACGGGCACCCCGGGCTTCCAAACCTGGCAGCATGGAGTGCTCCACGGCCATGGCGTTGTAACCCTTTTTCACCACGTAATCCTGATGCATCACGTGGCAGAAGAAGTGGCCGTAGTAGAGTTTGACGATAATCTTGTCTTCAATCTCTTTCGGCAGGGTTTCAAACCACTCCCGGTCATTGCGGCGCAGCGCCACATCAAGAGCAACAATGTCTTCTGCCGTCTTTGAATGAACGGCACGGTAACGGATGGCCGCCCCGGCTGCGGCAAAGCGATGGAGGAAGGCCAGCTTGCCTTCTTCCGGGGTGCAGGCAAAGAAATCGCCAGACGTTTTTGAGTGCCATTCTTCAAGATACGCTTTGACGGGCGCTGCAAGCTCCGCCGATACCTTGAGCATGAGATGATGCTCGAAACGATCCCGGAAATCACACATGCGTGCCGGGAGCTGCTTGGGAATGACCTTGCTGAACGCCTGAAGCAACAGGTCACTCAGGTGGCCTGAAATGCCGGGGATGCGCTGTACGGCAATATCGAACCGGGATTTCAGACCGAAGAACGTGGGCAGGAACCGTGTACCCATGTAGCGAATGATGGCTGTCGTGTCCTTGCCATACACCTCGGCAATATTGAACGCGTCGCGGTGGATATATTCTCCGGCGATTGGCAACTCATCGAAGCTTGTCAGGATATGACGACGCAGATCTTCCAGATCCTGCGTGCTGTTGGTCCCGATGTAGAATACTGCTGGATTCTTATTGGCCTTGAAGGTGTCGAGGCGAACGGCGAACACAACTAGCTTCCCCGCGCATCCAGCGGCTTCATGCCAGCGGCTGGGGTCCGCATTAAAGCGTGCAGGCGTTTCAGCATCCACGTCCCGCACATGCTGGGCATAGCCCGCGTCATGGCCACGCCCTGCGTTCCAGTCGATAGCGCTATCCGGAAGCTGCCCAGCCTGAACGGCAGAAAGAATCTGCTCCGGATCGCCCACGAGGCGGATCCCCAGATGGTTGACGAGATGCAGTTTCCCATCTGCCCCCATCTGACCGAACAGGGCCATTTCCGTGAAAGCCGGGCCGCGCTGCACCAGAGCGCCGCCGGAATTGTTACTCACACCGCCCAGAACGGAGGCACCGATACAGGATGAGCCAATAACCGAGTGAGGCTCGCGGCCAATTTTGGCGAGTTTTTCTTCCAGATCATGCAGGGTCGAGCCAGGAAGACAGACAACCTGCCGCCCCTCACCGATCAGGTGGATGCCATCCAGCCGGTTCGTGCTGATGATGACGATCTCGCGGTCATAATCGTTGCCATCCGGTGTAGAGCCACCGGTCAGGCCGGTGTTAGCGGCCTGCATGATGATGATCTTGCCGCTTTCAGCACAGAGCTTGGCAGCTTTCCACAGTTCAACAAGGTTTCCCGGCTGCAGAACGGCCAGCACATCGCCGAGCCCAAACCGGTATCCTTTACGGAAGCGATAAGTCGCGTTGGGCTTGGTCAGAACATGACGGCGGCCAACGACCGAACGAAGGGCATCAAGGAAAACCGTGTTCCCGCTGGAGCTGGCCGGCATGTCTGTATTCTTCCTTCAACGTTTCTGGCGTTGCTACCGTCAAAGCGCAGCCAGCGGACTCCATGGTTCCAAAATTTACGCCTGTTCAGCGACAGGCTTACAGACACACCCGCAAGAGCGCGCCGTCCATGCCTCAGATCAAGCAATGGGATCACAATTGGGCGACTATTTAATACGCCCGAAAAGACGCTCGATCTCACTACGCGTCAGTTTTAACCAGGTTGGACGGCCGTGCGAACAGGTATTGGCGCGCGGAGTACGCTCCATTTCCCGCAAAAGGGCATCCATTTCTTCCGGTTTCAGGCGTCGGCCCGCGCGAATGCTTCCATGACAGGCCATCCGGGCCAGAATGGCATCCAGACGATTGGAAAAACTATCCGTATTGCCAGCATCAAGGTCCGGATCATTGGCGAGTTCGTCCGCCACATCCCGCAAAAGGCCCTGAACGTCCTTTGTGCCGAGAAGGGCGGGGACTGATCGGAGCAGCACGCTCCCTGCACCAAAGGATTCGAGGTCTATCCCCAATCTGGACAGATCTTCAGACCGTGCCAGTAGAGCCTCAGCATCCCGCCGTGGCAGATCCACGACTTCAGGCAGAAGGAGCGCCTGAGACCGTAGAGTCCCGCTGGCATACTGCTCTCTCAGGCGCTCATGAGTCAGACGTTCATGAGCCGCATGCTGATCCACGAGAACCAGATCCCCATCAGGGGCAACGGCAATAATGTATGTGTCAAAGACCTGAGCCACCGAAGCGCCGAGCGGAAAAGAGGCGTCAAGATGCTCTGGGACAGGTTGGGGCGCACGCGCAGCCGGCGCAAAACCGGCTTCCTGTTCAGCAAACCCCGATCGATCGGGAGCGAATGGCGCTGCCTTTGGCACACTTAAGGGCAACGATGCTGCTGACTCTGCCCGGAACTCATTGAAAGAGGGCAGTTCAACAGGAACGTCTGGCCGCGACGGATAGGAAATTGAAGGACGCGCTGGACGTGACCCAAAGCTGGCGTGGATTCCCCCTCCGCCGCTGGACCCATGGCCGAGGGCCCGACCCAAACCGCCAATGACGAGTGCCCGGACTTCAGCTTCATCGGCAAAGCGCAGTTCCGTCTTGGCAGGATGTACGTTCACATCCAGTCGCTCCAGAGGCACCTTGAGATGAAGAGCCATCACCGGAAAACGCCCCCGCTCAATGACGGGACGATACGCCACACGGATGGCTGTCCGCAGCATGGGATCTGTAACCGGGCGGTGATTGACCATGATAAACTGGCCCGAACCGGTAGCCTTGGTTTTGGCAGGGCCACATGCAAAGCCGGACAGGCGTATATGGCCGCGCTGTTCATCAAGCGGGATCAGCGTGTCGGGTGTTGTCTCCAGAACCGTTGCCGTCCGGGCGATGGGGCTCTGTTCGGGCAGGTCAAACAGGACCTTGTCGTCCAGTGTGACGCGCATGGCGCAATGCGGTGCGCTCAGAGCCAGCCGCCGCATGACCGATTCGGCATGACTGTTTTCAACACGCGGGCTTTTAAGAAATTTGCGTCGCGCAGGGGTGGCGAAGAACAGATCCGTAACCACAATCCGCGTGCCCACCGGGCCGGAGGAGGGGTGCGGCGGCGTAATGACGCCTCCATCGACACGAATGCACCAGGCCGTGTCAGATTCGGCTGTTCGGGATGTAATGGAAAGGCGTGCGCTTGCTCCAATGGATGGCAGGGCTTCTCCACGGAAACCAAGCGTGCGGATCTGAACGAGACGTTCGTCCTGCAATTTGGATGTGCAATGGCGCTGGACAGCCATGTCCAGCTCTTCCGGGGTCATGCCGCAACCATTGTCCGTGACATCGATACGATCTGTACCGCCAGCGCGAAGGGCGACCACAAGGCGCGTGGCGCCAGCATCAATCGCGTTCTCGACAAGCTCTTTCAGAGCCGCAGCCGGCCGTTCAATAACCTCACCCGCCGCGATCAGATCAACAACATGACCTGACAGCCGACGGATGACCGGGCGTACAAGGGAAGGTTTTTCAGACAGGACGGTGACTCACAATCCTGAAGGTCGGGAGAGTGCCGTTTACAGCACGCCCAGAAAGTGGCCGCTCTTTTTCTTGACGGTCGGGGTGGCGCCTGTTGCCGGGTTACGACCCAGAGCCGAGTTCTCACGAATACGACGGTTTTCAGCATCTCCGTCGACCACGGAGCCAGCCTGCCCCCCCCTCCAGAACATCAGGTTATCAACAAAGCCGGCGTCAGCAGCACCGAGTTCGGCATTGTTGGGAGCACCCGAAGCCTTATCCACCTGCCCGACCAGAGCGGACTGGCCGCTGCTGTTTTCGCCGCCAAAGGGGTGCAGCGCTGCATCCGGAGACAGCGTTTCAAGAGCCTGCATCCGCGGGCTTTCGTCCGGGCGGTGCGCATCGGCAGCGCCGGGAAGCTGCATCTTCTCTGAAGGCGGCATGGACAGCGGAGCACGCGTCGTGACGGTATATTCGTCCGGCATGTAGCGTTCCATGCCGAAGGCCCGCTCCAGATCGCTGCCTGAGCAACCAGACAGCATCAGGCCGAATGAAGCAATTGCACCCATCTGTACGCTGAGACGGGCAACTGGAAGACGGTTACGGCGCATTGAGGGACCCTGGGACGCAATCATGATGGGTATAGTCCTACAGTCCGCACAGCGTGGGGGCAAGCTCCCCTTGCTCACTGCGGCTGGCTGTTACGTTCAGCAAGAAGGGAGTCAATCAGCCAGACCGCCACCCCGCACACAATACCGGCATCGGCAATGTTGAAGACATACCATGACCAACCGAAAGCGTGGGCATGCAGAAAGTCCACAACGGCACCATACCGCAAGCGGTCAATGACGTTACCGATGGCACCACCCGCGATGGCCCCGCAGGCCCCCGCGACCAGTGTCCGGCGCGTTTTTGTCATGGTCCAAACCAGCAGGCCCACGGCCAGTAAAGAGACCGTACAGAAGACCAGAGGCCCTTTACTGCGCAGACCACCAAACATTCCAAACGTCACAGCATGGTTCCAGACCATGGTGAAGTTCAGGAATGGGAGGATCTGGACAGACCCTTTCTCCGGCAAATTATAGCCGTAAAGAATCCAGTCCTTGCTGGCCTGATCCAGAACGAGGACCAGAACTAGCAGGGCGAGCCCGAGAACCAGCCGCCCTATACGGCTCATACCTTCCTGCCAAAGGGACATCAGGCACTCACCACACTGACGCAGCGACGGCACAGAGCCGGATGTTCGGCGCTTTCACCAACGTCCGGCAGGACCTTCCAGCAACGGGCGCATTTATGACCCGGCGCACGCTCGACCTGCGGACCGCCATGAGCAGTTTCGCCGGGCAGAAGCTCAATCTCCGCGTGGGACGTGATGAGCAGCTCTGCCCAGTCAATTCCGGTAAGAGACGCTGCTTCTTCCTGTGAGATCGGAAGCGTTACACTGGCTTCCAGAGAGGCGCCAATGACGCCGTCACGACGGGCTGTTTCCAACTCGGTCGTGACAAGACGGCGGTAGGCGCGGATCTCGTCCCAGTTGGCGCCCAGTTCCGGGTTGTTCCACTCGGCATCAGGCTCAAAGAACTGCTCAAGATGAATGCTGCTCTCTTCACCGAAACGGGCGCTCCAGGCTTCTTCCGCTGTGAAGACCAACACGGGTGCCAGCCAGGTGCAGAGCGCACGGTGCAGAGCATCCAGAACCGTGCGGGAGGCGCGGCGCGTCAGATCAGAAGGAGCGTCACAGTAGATCGCGTCCTTACGGATATCGAAATAGAATGCGGACAGATCCGTCGTGCAGAAACCATGCAGGGCCGGATAGACACCCACCCACTGATGCGTTTCGACGGCCGTGCTGATCAGGCCGCGCAGTTCCGAGAGGCGGTGCAGGATATACTGCTCCAGCGGCGGCATTTCAGCATAGGGGACAGTCTCTTCTTCCGTGAAGCCATCGAGCGCGCCCAACAGCCAGCGCAGGGTGTTGCGCAGGCGACGGTACAGTTCGCCTTGCTGCTTCAGGATCTCGTTGCCGATGCGCAGGTCTTCGTTCGTGTCGGAGTTCAGTACCCACAGGCGCAGAATGTCAGCACCCAGTGAGTCCGTGACGTCTGACGGGGCAATGACGTTCCCGAGCGACTTGGACATCTTGCGGCCCTGTTCGTCCAGTACGAAGCCGTTCGTCACAAGGGCTTTGTAGGGGGCGACACCACGTGTGCCGACGCTTTCCAGCAGGGACGACTGGAACCAGCCGCGATGCTGATCAGAGCCTTCCAGATAGACGTCTGCCGGGAAGTTCAGACCTTCCTGCCCCAGAACGAACTGATGCGTGGAGCCAGATTCAAACCACACGTCCACAATATCGAAGACCTGTTCGTAGTCCGCCGGGTCACGGTTTGGACCAAGGAAAACAGCCGGGTCTGTGTCGTACCAGACGTCCGCACCCTTTTCGTGGAAAGCCTTGACGATCCGGTCCATGACGTCTGCATCACGCAGGACTTCACCGCTTCGCTTCTCGACGAAGACGGCAATCGGCACGCCCCAGGCGCGCTGACGGGAGATGCACCAGTCCGGACGCTGCTCGACCATGGATGTCAGGCGGCGACGGGCGGCCTCAGGCACGAAGGTGACAGGATCAAGCGCCTTGAGAGCCTTCTCGCGCAGCTTCGTTTCCCCATCCATCGCGATGAACCATTGAGGTGTGGCGCGGAAGATGATCGGGGCTTTGGAACGCCAGGAATGCGGATAGGAATGACGGATCTTGCTGCGGGCCATAAGGCCGGTCGCAGGTGCGTCGTCATGTTCACCGGACTGACGGGCTTCCGTCAGCAGATCGCAGACCGGGTCAGCGGCCTTGAAAACATGGATGCCTTCGAGATGCGGAACCCATGACGCGTAGCGACCGTCATCCTGCACCAGTTCCGGCACTTCAATGCCGAACTGGCGGCAGACGATAAAGTCATCCTGACCATGAGACGGCGCCATGTGAACAAGGCCCGTACCAGCATCTGTCGTGACGAAATCGCCCGGAAGCATCGGCACGTCATATTCGTAACCACGACCACGCAGCGGATGAGCGGCAATAGCGCCTTCCAGCGCGCTGCCGGGCAGCGTGTAAAGAATGTGATGCGCGCTAATACCGGTTTCGGCGCAGAAGGCCTCGACACGGTCTTCCGCGATCAGCAGGCGCGCGCCCTGCGGGACAACGCTGGCTTCCGTGATCTCATCAGCACGCAGAACCACGTAAGTGATGTCCGGGCCATAAGCGAGCGCACGGTTAGCTGGAATGGTCCACGGCGTTGTGGTCCAGATAACGGCTGAGACGCCATCAAGGGCGTCACCCGGCGTCGGGTCCTTGATGATCGGGAAGGCGACGAAGATCGTGGTGGAATCAACGTCGTGGTATTCGATCTCAGCTTCGGCCAGCGCGGTCTTCTCGACGGGGCTCCACATAACAGGGCGGAGGCCCCGATACAGACCGCCATTCAGCAGGAACTTGCCGATTTCTCCAACAATTTTGGCTTCAGAGCTATAGTCCATCGTGACGTAACGATTGGCCCACTCGGCCTGAACACCGATGCGTTTGAAGTCTTCCGCCTGCTTGCTCACCCACTCCGCGGCGTACTGGCGACACTCTGCACGGAACTGGAGCAGGGGAACCTGATCCTTGTCCTTGCCAGCCTTGCGGTACTGTTCCTCGATCCGCCATTCAATCGGCAGACCATGACAGTCCCAGCCCGGCTGATAGCGGACTTCGAAACCAGACATACGATGCGCACGGTTGATGACGTCTTTCATCACCTTGTTGAGCGCGTGACCAATGTGAATGTGCCCGTTGGCATACGGAGGGCCGTCGTGCAGCGTGAAGACCGGGCGTCCCTTCCCTTCCTCACGGATTTTCCCGTCCAGATCCATGGCTGCCCAGCGGGCAAGCGTCTCGGGCTCACGCTTCGGCAGGCCACCCCGCATAGGGAAGCCGGTGCGCGGCAGGAACACAGTATCGCGGTAGCGATCCTGCTGTTCTTTGAAGGTCGTATCGGACTTGTCGGACATGGGACGGGCCAACTTTGGTCATTCACACAAAATAAGGGGGACCATATGGAGATTGGGCGGGGATGTGGTCAAGTCTTCTGAGGGTAAACCGCGTCATGTTCTGCCAAAAACGCTGTTATTCAGGCCTTCAAGACAATTGAATGACAGGTCTGGTCATGGATTGTTTCAGGGGCAGAAGCATGATCTGTTTTGGCAGAAGATCTGTACGAGGGCATTTTCATGAAGACATTCTGGCTGGCTGCGATCCTGGCGATTGCTCCTTCTCTCGCGGTAGCACAGGCCCCTCGTTGTCCGGCGCCGGCAGCTGTTCCGTCCAAATCTGATCTGCCTCATCTTCTGATGACATCCCAGGACCGCGGTTTTCTGTGGAAAGCCACGAAAGATGGTCATACGTCGTGGCTGTACGGCACTGTTCATGCCTCTCGCGAAGAATGGTTGATGCCTGGGCCGCTCATACGGTCCGCCATCCTGCAAAGCCAGGCTGTTGCGCTTGAACTGAATCTGCAGGATCCCCAGACACTGGCAGCCCTTCGCAAACCTGAAGAACCAGCCAACCGTGAAAAGCTGATTGCTTCAGGGCGGAAGAAAAAACTCGATGCCCTGGCAGATGAACTCTGTATTCCCACGGCAGGCTTTGCCACTACGGCAATCGGCCTTGAAGCGGCCGGGCTTAGCGCGTCAGCTGCGCGTGCAGATGGATATTATCCCGATTATGCCGTCGACTTTGTCCTTCAAGGAATGGCAGGCAGCCTGAAAAAGGAAGTTATCGCTCTCGAAGATGTTCAGACACAGCGTAACCTTCTGATCTCCCCCAAGCTATCCAAAGAAAACGCCTTCATTGATGAAACCATCAAGCAGATTTCCTCGGGGGAAGCGCGGAAAGATGAAGATCAGTTGATTGCGATGTGGGGGCGCAGCGATCTGACGCGACTGAACCAGTACAAACAGTGGTGCAAATGTGAGCGGACACCACAGGAGAAACGCCAGACGTTCCACATAATTGATGAGCGAAATGCAGCGATGGCCCAGAAAATCCTGACCCTTCATGATTCTGGAAAGTCCCTGTTCGTGGCCGTTGGGTCTTTACACATGGCGGGCCCAGAAGGACTTCCTGCGCTCCTGAAAAAGGACGGTTTTGACGTTCAGCAGATCGTGCCCGCACCTTCGGCAAAAACGTCGCTGTAAACAGCGGGCGCTTTGCCTGAACGACTTGGGAAGCTACAGTCCGGCGGCAGTATTTTCTGCATTCGGACAGGGCGGATGGTGACCCCGGCATGAAGCGCGTTTTCAGGAAAATCTTTCCCCGCCCACCCGAACGTGAGGCAGCCCCTCCGCTGCCGTCTCATATCGAGATCATCCGTGAGAAAGCCCTGAAAGGGCACCATCTGGAAATCGTCCAGTGGGGGCAGGTCCTGTTGGAGAGCATTTATGTTCCCAAGGACCCTTTCGGGGCACTGGAATGGTTTACCATTGCCGCAAAGGCCGGGTTCGGACCGGGGCACAATATGCGGGGCCGGTGCTTTCAATTCGGCTGGGGATGCGAAAAAGACCTTCAGGAAGCGGCCCGGTGTTATACAGCAGCGGCTGAAGCTGGAGACGAATGGGGCCGTTATAATCTGGGCATTCTGACCATGCGGGGCATCGGACAGCCGCAGGATCTGCCAAAGGCGCTTCATCTGTTTCGAACAGCGGCGCACAACGACCATGCCAAATCCATGAACCTGTATGCACGTTTTCTGGAAGAAGGCTGGGTCGTACCCCAAGACCGTGCGGCAGCCTTGGACTGGTACCGAAAGTCAGCAGAAGGTGGAGATTACCGGGGGCAGCACAACTATGCGACGGCGCTGGTGGATGCTGGCCAGATTGACGAAGCGCTGGGCTGGTGGCGCAAGGCTGTTGTGGATGCCACGTCTGACATTCTTCTGGCGATGAGCAAGAAGCTGGTCCTTTTGGGGAACAAAAGAGATCAGAAGCTGGAAGAGCGCGTTCAGGAACGCCTGAAAGAAATCGGCATCCGCTCTCAAGGAGAATAATATCCTCCCCGGTGCTGTATTCCCATGTAGCCTGAGCTTGACGCACTCTGAAGTTCAGAGCTCAAAAAGACGTCCTAGCGCCCGAGAAGACGACGCGCCTGTTCGGCATCCTGAACAATCTGAGCCTTGAGTTCCTCAAGCCCCGAGAAGCGCTTTTCATCCCGCAGAAGCGCAATCAGAGCAACGCTCAGGGTTTTGCCGTAAAGGTCTTCCGAGAAATCAAAAAGATGGACTTCAAGGCGGCTTTCCTGTCCATCGTTTATGGTCGGACGCCGGCCGATATTCGCTACTCCGGGAAGGATCCGTCCATCTGGCAGCATCACCTGAACGGCATAAACTCCGCGTGCGGGTTCGAGATGCTGACGAAGGGGGATGTTCGCTGTGGGAAAACCGAGAAGACGTCCCCGCTGATCCCCGTGGATGACCGGCCCGACGATCGACCATGGTCGGCCCAGTTCCAGCGCAGCCCGTTCAGGATACCCTTCCTGAAGCAGGCGGCGAATGCGGCTGGATGAGATAGGGCCGCCCTCATCCACTAACTGCGGTACAATCGTCAGCCCGACACCCTTTGGCGTCAGAAGCGCTTCCAGATCGTCAGTGTTGCCGGTTCTGCGATGACCGAAGGCAAAATCTGCGCCACAGGCGACGTGACGGACACCAAGAGCCCCCAAGAGCACATCATGAACAAAGGATTCTGCGCTTAACCGCGAAAAATCCTTGTCGAAGGGAATCTGGAAAACATGGGCCACGCCCTGCTCTTCCAGCGCCTTGGCGCGGACATCCGGAAGCATGAGGCGACACGGTAGATTCTGAGGGCGAAACAACTCTCTCGGATGCGGATCAAACGTCACAACGGAGAGCGGATGGTCAGGACGCGCTGCACGAAGACTATGCAGCAGGTGCACATGTCCCCGATGAACACCGTCGAAGTTCCCTAGAGCGGCAACCGTGCCGCGGGCGTCCTTCGGAATATCTCGCCAATCAGTGTGCAGGGTCATGCGAGGAGACTGAACTTCTGGGTAACGTCATTCAGATCTGCCGCGTGAAGAACACCCGTGTGCGGAACTGTGTGATCCTGTGGGCGCACGAGCTGACAGACCTGAAGACCAGCTTCTATCGCAGCGTCCAGCTCGGCTCCAATGTCGGAAAGGAAAAGGATATCTTCCGGCTTTAAACCGCAAGCTTCTGCAATTTTTGTATAGGATGCCGCATCTTTCTTCCCGCCTGTGGAAAGATCGAAGAAGCCGTCGAACAGGGACGTCAGGTCACCTTGTTCCGTATAGCCATACAAAAGCTTCTGCGATGGAATGGAGCCCGAAGAGTACACTGCGAGACGCAGGCCGCCCTCAGACCAAGCCTTCAGGGCCGGGGGAACATCCTTGTAGAGATCTGCACGGAGCGTGCCATCTTCAAAACCCTGCCGCCAAGTGATGCCCTGAAGTGTTTTGAGGGAAGCCGCTTTCTCGTCCCTGGCCATCCAGTCCTGACAGACCTTCAACGGATCTTCTCCAGGATGGGAGATGACAATATCTGCTCGTGCGGCCACAACCTGCGGGTTTGTGTGGTCTTCGATCAAATCCGGAAGGGCTTTGGCTGCATAAGGGAACATGACGTCCCGAACGAAAGAGATCGGCAGGGTCGTGCCTTCGATATCAAGCAGGACGAGACGGATCATGTCAGACTTTCAGGAGGAAGTGGAGACGTCTGCGGGGAAACGCTCGGCGATATCATCGCCTGTATATTGCGCGATCCATCCAGTTGTGTCGGTGAAAACGCGCAGAGCGACCACATCCGGGGATGGGCCAGCATCAAACCAGTGCGGAATGCCTTCCGGCACAGAAATCAGGTCTCCAGCCGTGCAGAGAACCGAATAGATCCGGCCGTGAATGTGCAGGACGAAAGCGCCCTGACCATGCACAAAGAACCGAACTTCATCTTCGCTGTGCGTGTGCTCCGAGAGGAACTTTTTGCGTAACTCTGGCAGATTGGGCGTGGACGCGTTGATGCGCACCACGTCTGCACTTCCCGCGCCCGTTTCACCCATGAGGGTGTCGAGATAGGGGCGATATGCGTCCAGAATTTCGTCCGTAGTCGCGTCTTTTGCAGGCGTGACAGGCGGCGTCCAGCGTTCGAAACGGATATTATGCGGACGCAGGGTCTCGGCGATTTCCCCGGGGGTGGTAACGTCGAGAAGGATCGTTTCGGGGCTGTCGTCCCGATAAACAGTCAGTCTGCTCATGGTTCAGCGTGCCTTCTGGAGACGGGCGAGATGGCAGGCAAGCAGGAATTCAAGCCCTTCAAGCCGCGCCAATGCTGTGAACATGTCTTTACCCCAGACATAAACGCCATGACCGCGGATCAGGTAACCCAGACGCATGTCCGACAGTTTCGGAGCAACAACTGTCGAGAGACGGGCGATATCCTGATCGTTGTGGAACAGGGGTAAGTCCAGGCTGGTGTCGTGCGTTGACTGGCCTTCAAAAACCTTCAGCACTTCATAACCCGCGAGGGTGATCGCATCTGTTGGTTCATCCATGGACAGGATGGTGGCCGCAACAGAGTGACCGTGCAGTACAGCCCCGATCGACGGATCATGCGCATAGAGCTGGGTATGGAGCAGGGTTTCCGCACTGGCCCGCTTCGTTGGGTCCAGCGGTACGCCTTCAGGGGTGATCTGGATCACGTCCTGCTCTGTCAGGAAGCCTTTGTGCCCTCCTGACCGCGTGATGGCGATGCGGCCATCTGCCAGACGTACGGACAGGTTGCCAGCTGTAGCTGGAACCCAGCCGCGCTGATCCATCCGCTGGCCTGCCCGGACGATTTGTCCGGCGGCCTCGGTCCATGCCGTATCAGACGTCGTATTCAACATCAGACCTGCGTGCGGTGCGTGTCGCTGTTGGTAGTCGTCTGGCTGTAGCCGGGCGACTGATTGGGGGCCGAGATATGACCCGGCGCCTGATTGGCTTCAGGTGGCGTCATGTTCTCGTCTTCGCCCATGTTCTTCTTGAAGGACTTGATGCCCTTCGCAAAGTCTCCCATCAGGCCGCTGATCTTGCCGCCGCCGCCAAACACGACGAGCAGGACGACCGCCAGGATCAGCCAGTGAACGGGGCTCATGCTGCCCATAATGTAATACTCCGAAAAGCCAAGGCTACACCTTCATGTGGCAAGGCTTGGGCGTTTGTGCAAGCGTTCGCTCAGGACGCATCATCCCGACCAGAGGCCGAAACGAAGCCATAGGTCGGATAGGCCCGGCGCCCCAGGCCGTGAATGGGTGCCCACCAGACCCGGACCAGAGTCCAGTCATGGCTGGGTGAAACATCCGTGATGGGGACATTGCGATCGATGCGTCCTGGTTCCCAGTTAGCATGATCTACAAGGATCGTGTTTGAAGAAATCTGTCTGCGCACGATCGAAACATGCCCACTCGGCACCCGGGACGTTGCCCGGAAGACAAGAACTGAACCCGGAATGGGGGCATGGCTCCGGGCATAATGCCCTGCTGACTGACGCCACCAGGATGCCGCACTGCCCCGCAACTGAAGACCTGTCCGGGACCGGGCATAGGGTGCGCACTGGAGCGGCCCGTTGAAACTGGCACGACTGTATTCGCGACTACCGCCACAGGCTGTGAGTGACAGCAGCAGGCAGAGTGCCAGTTTTTTCATGGGCGGCTCCGGAAAGCGATGATGCGGTCTTCTGCTTCTTCAGTGTCCATTTCCAAGGCTGTCTGCACGACATCCCGGGAGAAACCATTACGCGCAAAGATTCCCATAACGCGAACCGGGTCTTCTTGTGGGCGGTCCGGGCGGCAGAAGGGACCGACGCGACGTTTGCGCGCCAGAACGAGCGCAGCCGCCAGTTCCGCCTCCCGCGCCGTTTCGTCTGATCTTTCACCCAGCGATTCGTTGAGCGCTTCCTGCGTGGTCGTCTGATCAACGCCCTTCGTGGCCAGATGTGCTGCGACAGCCCGGCGAGATCGTCCGGTCCGGGTCAGGTTCAGGGCACGGGAGCGGGCGAATCCGGCGTCATTGACGGCGCCGAGTTCTGTCATGGCGACAATGACGTCTTCCACGGCGGGTCGAAGAGTTCTGATTGTGGCTTCGGCATCTTCTTCAGGCAGCCCGGCATGCACTGCACGCGTGCCCCAGCGCCGAAGACGCCGTTCCAGCGTCTGGCGCAGGCTATGCTCGGTTGTGGCAAAGCGAGCCACGTGGGCCAGGGCCATTTCGCGCAGTGCCTTGAAATCGGGAGCTGTTGGTATGTCCTCCATAGCAGAAGAGTATGCTGCGAAGAGGGCATTTACGGCAAGATCGGATAGGGTCATCATTCGAGCCATGAGCGACTCTCTTTCAGCCCGCCTCGAGGCGGCTGTCTCCGCCCTTCCTGTCCGCTATCCCGGCCCCGGCGGGGCTGTGGCTGTTGTGAAAGATGGCGAGGTTCTCGTCCGTCACACATGGGGCTATGCCAATGCAGAGCGACGCCTGCCGTTCACGCCGGCTTCCCTGTTCCGCATGTGCTCCATCACGAAGCAGTTCACCTGCGGCGTATTGCTGGATCTTTTCCAGGACCCGGCGGAACTGGATGGAGATGTGGACGACCGGTTGCCGCAACTGGATGAGCCGGCGCCAGGCGCGCTTCATCTTGCACACAACCAGTCAGGCCTGCGTGACTACTGGGCTGTGGCGATGTTGCATGGCGCACCAGTCGAAGGATTTTTCGGGGATCGGGAAGGACGTCGCGTTATTGACGGCACGCGTACGCTCCAGTTCCAGCCCGGTACATCTTACTCCTATGTGAACCAGAACTTCCGGCTGCTATCTGACATTCTGGAAGACAGGACAGGGCGGAGTTTCGCTGAACTTCTTCAGACGTCCATTTTCAATCCCGTGGGTATGGAACGGGCCATTCTGGCAGCCGAAACACGCGCCATGCCGGACGGGACTGTTGGATATGAAGGAACCGTGGAGAGCGGTTTTCGCCCGGCTGTCAATAACATCTGGTGGACCGGAGACGCAGGTCTGGGCGCATCGCTTGATGACATGATTGCCTGGGAACGTTTCATTGATGCGACGCGCGATGATCCTGACGGGCTTTACAACCGTCTGACAACGCCGGTGACGTTCCGTGATGGTGAAGCTGCACCTTATGGGTTTGGGCTGCAACGGACATCCCTTTTCGGGCGTGATGTGACAATGCATGGTGGCGCGCTTAGGGGTTGGCGGTCCCACAGACTGCACGTCGCGTCTGAGCGCCTGTCTGTCGTTGTGATGTTCAACCATATGTCGCCTGCACAGGTTGCAGCGGGCCAGATCCTGGCAGCAGCACTGGGTGTTCCCTATGAGCCGGATCGGGCGACACAGCCGCCTCATGAATTGTACGGCACCTTCATTGAACGAGAGACCGGGCTATCCGCGCGAATCGAGCCTGCTCCCGGCGGAGCCAAGCTTCGATATCTGATGGTGCCGGAAATGCTGGAAGGTGTTTCCGCCTCGCGGGCTGAAACACCGAGCGTCCAGATCGTTCGTCAGGGAGACGAAATCCGGATGGAGCGCCCCGGTGAAAACCGCGTGGGCATTCTCACCGCCTGTGACGAAACCGCTGGTGAAGACATCGAAGCACTTGAAGGCGTTTATCGCTGTGAAGAACTGGATGAGGCGGAAGTCACCATCGAGCTGGCAGGTGGCGTCGTCTATGGCGGTTTCTCAGGCTTTCTGGGCAACGGCCGCATGGAGCCGCTTCAGAGGCTGGCACGGGACGTCTGGGTTTTGCCGTGCCCTCGAGCGCTCGATCATACGGCACCAGGCGACTGGACGCTGCTGTTCGAGCGGGATTCTTCAGGCGTCAACACCGTGAAGGTCGGATGCTGGCTGGCGCGGGATCTGGTTTACAGGCGCGCCTGACAACCGTTCTTTCCCCGCAAGGGGTTTGACGGATCGTATTTCTGCCGCACACTATGCGTCTGCGGAATCTTTGGCCCTGCCCCGGGCGACCGGGGCAGGGTTTTCCGATTCTGCAGCTTTCATTCACCCTGATCCAGGATCGACGATCATCATGATCTCCGCCCTCATGCCCAATTACAAACGTGCCGACCTTGCTTTCGAGCAGGGCGAAGGCGTCTGGCTGACGGCATCGGACGGGCGACGATATCTGGATTTCGGGGCTGGCATTGCCGTCTCTTCGCTGGGCCACGGCCACCCGAAGCTGGTGAAGACCATTGCGGATCAGGCCGCGAAGGTCATGCATGTCTCGAACCTTTACCGTATTCCGCAGGCTGAAAAGCTGGCGGATCTTCTGGTGAAGAACTCATTCGCGGACTCTGTGCTGTTCTGCAACTCGGGCGCTGAAGCAAACGAGGGCATGGTGAAGATGATCCGTCGGGCGCAGTTCGAGAACGGCCATCCCGAGCGTACGCGCATTCTTTGCTTTGACGGCGCGTTTCACGGTCGGACATTGGCCATGATTTCTGCAACCGGAAATCCTGCATACCAAAAGGGGTTTGGGCCTGTTGTTGAAGGGTTCGACCATGCACCGTTCAACAATACCAACACGCTGCGCGCAGCTATTACGCCGGAAACTGCCGGTATTATCGTGGAGCCCATTCAGGGTGAAAGCGGCATTAAGCCAGCGTCCGAAGTCTTCATGAAGGCCTTGCGCGCAGTCTGTGACGAGCACGGCATCTATCTGGGCTTCGATGAAGTCCAGACCGGTGTTGGCCGGACAGGAAAGCTGTTTGCGCATGAGTGGTATGGCATCAAGCCGGACGTCATTTCCATTGCCAAGGGCATTGGTGGCGGCTTCCCGCTCGGGGCTGTTCTGGCAACCGAAGAGCTGGCCAAACATCTGACACCTGGCTCGCACGGGACGACATTTGGCGGCAATCCATTGGCTTGTGCGGCAGGAACGACAGTTCTGGAAGAAGTTCTCAGCCCCGGCTTTCTGGAGCATATCTGCACGGTTGGAGAGGCCTTCGAAGGCATGTTGCGGGATGTCGTGAAGCGTTCACCGGACGTTTTTGACGATGTCCGCGGCATGGGTCTGATGCGTGGCCTGCACTGCGTCCCACCTGTTGGAGAGGTGATGCCGCTCGTAACAGCCGCCGGGCTTCTGACCGTTGGTGCGGGCGATAATGTGCTGCGTCTGGTACCTCCGTTGATTGTGACGGAAGAAGACTGTCAGGTCGCCTGCAAGAAATTGATCGAAGCTGCCGAAGCCTACTCGGCCGCCCATAAGAAAGAACAGGAGAAAGTGTCGTGAGTTTGGCAATTGCCCCCCGGACAGCAGGAACGGAACAGCAGATGCCACGGCATTTTCTTGATATTCGCGATTTCAGCGGCGAAGTCATCCGACAGATCATTGATCTGTCGGCCCGCATCAAAGCGCTGCAGAACAATCGTAAAAATCCGCTACATCCGGACCGCCCTCTTGAAGGACGCACTCTGGGACTAATGCTGGCACAGCCCTCCACCCGCACACGTGTTTCATTCGAAGTGGGTATGGGGCAGTTGGGCGGCCAAGTGTCCGTCCTTTCACCGGGAGACATGCAGCTTGGCCGCGGGGAAACTATTGCGGATACGGCCCGCGTTCTGTCGCGCTTTCTGGATGTGATTGTTCTGCGAACCGGTAAGGACGAGAACCTGCGTGAGCTGGCAAAGTGGAGCACGGTTCCGGTCATCAACGGTCTGACGCCAGTCTCTCATCCCATCCAGATTCTGGCAGATGTACTGACATTTGAAGAGCATCGTGGCCCGATTGCGGGAAAGACGCTTGCGTGGATTGGGGACGGCAACAACGTAGCTACTTCCCTGATGGAAGCGGCAGCTCTGCTCAAATTCAATGTTCGTCTGGCAACGCCGGAAGGTTTCGCCCCCAGTGAGCGTTCTGTTGCCTGGGCACGCCAAAATGGTGCCTCCATTGAGGTCTTCCAAAACCCTGCTGAGGCTGTCATGGGCGCAGATGCTGTTCTGACAGACACGTGGGTCAGCATGGGGGACAAAGATCGCGATCAGCGCCTTGCTGCCTTCCGTCCTTATCAGGTGGATGCGGCCCTTATGGCAAAAGCTGCACCAGATGCCCTGTTCCTTCACTGCCTGCCTGCCCATATCGGGGAGGAAGTGACTGCCGAGGTGTTCGAAAGCCCGGCGTCTGTTGTTTTTGACGAGGCGGAAAACCGCCTTCATACGCAAAAGGGCCTGCTTCTCTGGGCTCTTGGAAGAGAGAACGGGTGATCGATACACCGCCATTCCTTGACAGGGGACGCCCCAACGTCCCGAACATGGTCGTTTCAGGAGGGATTGTGCCATTTCATCTGGCACAGTCGCCAGTCCGGGGACGACTGGTTCGGCTAGGAGCGCTGGCAGACGCCATCCTGTCGCGGCATGACCTTCCGGATCCTGTCCTGACAATGGGTGGTCAGGCCCTAGCTCTGGTTGCAGGCATGGCGTCTGCCCTGAAATTCAAAGGGTCTTTCTCCCTTCAGATCAAGGGAGACGGTCCGGTATCCTTGCTGCTGGCAGATGCCACGGACACAGGCGACCTGCGTTTTACAGCCCGGCTTGCGGAAGAGGCTGATCCAGCAGCGCTGCCAGTGTCCCCCAAAGAGTTGCTGGGTAACGGCTACCTCGCCTTCACGATCGACCAGGGGGCGGATATGGACCGCCATCAGGGTATCGTGGAACTGACGGGCGAGACCCTTTCTGAGATGGCCGTCCACTATTTTCAGACCAGCGAACAGCATGACTGCTGGATCCGGCTGTTCTGCCTCAAGACGGTTGACGGCTGGAGCGCCAGTGCTCTGGTACTGGAACGGATCGCAGATGAAGGCGGCATCGAGAATGCCGCTCAGGCAGAGGATGCCTGGGAAACGGCCTGCACGTTTGCCGAAACATTGCAGAACCGGGAGATGTTTGACGAAACACTTGAAAGTGGCGATCTGATCCATCGCCTTTTCGGGACGTTAGACGTTCAGATCGCTACACCACGCGCTCTGGCTTACGGCTGCCGTTGCTCCCGGGCACGACTTGCCTCAGTTCTGGAGCGCTTTGGCGAAGACGATCTGGATCATATGGTGGAAAACGGTGCCATCACGATGAACTGTGAGTTCTGCAATGTCGGCTTCCGTTTCACCCGTGATGAGCTTGGAGAAAAACCTGCATGACGCTTCCACTGCTCGACGGAATCAGGATCGACGGCCTTCCCGTCGAACAGCTTTATCCAGGTTGGATAGCTTTGGAGCGCCACCCGGTTGTTGGCCAGTTCGAAGTTATTCTCTTTCAGGATGAAGACAGCGGGCGACAGGCCTGCTGGTGGATTGAGGATGGAGCGTACAAGGGCAGTCATGTCATGGCGCTTCACCCGGATGTGCAAGACCGCCTTCTGACTGGCATGGACCCGGTATTCTGGCCTCTGGCAGAAGGGGTGCTTGGCGGTGACATCCGGGACGATGCTGTCTCTTTCAGGACTGACCTTCCTTCGACAGCTTTTCGGGAGCTGTCGGGTCTCTGGCTGGGACGACATGCCCCCCATGCCATTTTCATTGCTGCAGGCCATGCCGATAGCGGAGAAGCCCTGACCTGTCCCGATGGGAAGCCTGTGGCAGAAGGGCGTATGAAAGCGCTACTCTCGGCCCGAAGAGGCACAGACGTTCTGGTTGTCTCCTCTCCTTTCTCTGCAATGCCTGTCCGGGCGCAGATTGAGATGAAGCTGGGAGGCGCGACAGCCTATCGCTTCCACGACGCACTGGAAAATTCGGTTTTCTATCTTGTGTGGGACGAAGCGGCACCTGAAAATCGTCCGTCGTTCTACTATCCCAGCGGCCCACTCCTGATTAGCGATAATCCGTCAGGGCCACTGATTCCGGGCTGGATTCTGGAGTGGTTTGCACGACATTCCGAACACGCCGATCTCATCAGAGCTGCGCGTCCTTTCCTTCCGGAAGATTTTGGTGTCGGTCAGGCGTCTTCGCTACGGACGCCCCGCGTTCCTCAGGCGGCTGCGGCGGTTATGAAACAGGCTGATTCTGAGCCAGAAAAGCCTTCTGATAATAGTCCGGAAGTGACGGAAATTCAGGAATCGGAGCCTGTTCAACGTCGGTCTTTTTTGCCGGAGCTTCCGTTGGAGCCGCCTCCGGTATTACAGTCCCCGCACAAGAAGGGACTGTTCGGGCGTTTCAAGAGCCTATTGGGCCGCGACGACCACTAAGATCATGGGGAATAGCGTGATGGGTGTACGGTACTGGTTCGGAGCTGTCGCTCTGGGATTGTCTCTGGGTCTTGCGGGTTGCGCCAATGAAGAGCCGGCGCAGACTTTCCCTCCCGCAGATTACAGCTATCTGCCGCAACTGCACTTGAATGTAGCGACGATCAACATTCAGGACGAAGCCGTTCCAGCCCCAGGCTCCCTGAGTTCGAAAGCGCCTACGCCACCCGATCAGGCCCTGAAACAAATGGCTAATCAGCGACTGGTTGCAAGTGGCCAGCAGGGTCAGGCAGCTTTCATCATTAAACAGGCCTATATCTCCTCCGAGGGCGAGAATGCGATCTCCGGCGCCCTCGATGTGCAGTTGAACATTGCCGATGCGGAAAATCTGCACACGGGCTATGTCCATGCACGGATCAGCCGAAAGCTCGACACGGGCACCAAAAGCGCTACATCCCGTGCCTCTCTTTATGCCCTGACCAATCAGATGATGCAGGACATGAATGTTGAGCTTGAGTTTCAGGTCCGCAAAAAGCTCATGAGCTGGATGACGGATGCGGTAGGGAATCCATTGGTTGATGGCGGCGTGAAGCAACAGGCTCTTGATGGATCAGGCAGCCCCACACCTGCGACGCCCGCAAAGCCTGTCCCACAGGACGTTCCGGCCGTAATCACAAGTACGCCAAGCGTTGCCGCCCCCATTCAGCCCAGCATTCCAGATGCAATTTTCCCGACGGGCGCAGGGGATGACAGCACAGCCCCTGTAACAGCGGCACCGAAGCAGAAGTCTCCTCCTGCAGGCGTTCTGCAACTTCCATCCAATGGAAAGGCCAGCGATTCAGCAGGGTAAATAGCGCTCATCGCTAAATGATGATCGAAAGTTCTCTGGCATTGCGACCTCTACCCGTCCTATGGGGGTCTGATATCTTTTATTCCGGATATGTTTGTTTTCCGAATATGACCCTACCCTTATGCTGGAGAACAGTGTGCCTTCGACGGAACCGACCGTGACCCGCCCTCTTCGCCGCAGTTTTGTCAAAGGCCTGCTTGGGTCCACATCCTTCTGGATGGTTGGGGGCCATGCCCACTGGGCTGAAGCCCTGGCTGAAGAATCCAAACAGCCATACCACCCTTCCTTCTTCACACCTGACGAGTACCGCCTGCTGGAATCCGCTACGGAACGGCTTTTTCCACAGGATCAGCATGGACCAGGTGCGCGCGCCTTGGGTGTTGCAGAATTCATAGATCGTCAGATGGAAACACCCTACGCACAGGGAGACAACTGGTACATGTCAGCCCCTTTCGTGCAGGGACCAGCTAATCTCGGCTATCAGCTCCCGTTTGTACCGCGCGATTTGTATCGCAAAGGCCTTCAGGGACTGGAAGCCTATACCCGCCAGCAACATGGAAAATCCTTCCCGGATCTTCCAGTCGCAGAGCAGGAGGCCATCCTGACGGCACTGGAAGGCGGCTCTTTGTCATTGGGCGATGTTCCAGGCCGGGTTTTCTTCGAGCAACTTCGGACCAATACTCTTGAGGGTGTTTTCTCTGATCCCCTTTATGGGGGTAACAAAGGGCTAGGCGGGTGGCTGATGCTGGGCTTCCCGGGGGCCCGGGCCGATTTCATGGACTGGGTCAATCAGGATGGCGCCGCCTATCCGTTTGGCCCTGTTTCCATCTCAGGCGAAACGGCCTGAGGGGCTTAAATCATGACAAAAAAACACGTAGATGCCATCGTGGTCGGAGCTGGCTGGGCTGGTGCGATCATGGCGAAAGAGCTGACCGAGGCCGGGCTGTCCGTCATCATGCTGGAACGCGGTTCCGAACGTACGACACCCGTAGAAGGCGCTTACCCGGAGTCCATCGATGAGCTTCGAGGGGCAATTCGCAAACGCCTCTTCCAGAACCTTTCTCAGACGACAGTCACAGTCCGCAATACTATTGATCAAACTGCACTGCCCTATCGTCAGTTAGCAGCATTCCTGCCGGGCGAAGGTGTTGGGGGAGCGGGGCTTCACTGGTCAGGCGTCCATTTTCGCGCTTCGCCAGAAGATCTCAGGCTTCGTAGTTCCGTAGTAGAGCATTACGGCGAGAAGTTCATTCCTGAGGACATGAACCTTCAGGATTACGGCGTGACCTACGCGGAGCTGGAACCTTTTTTCGACAAGGCCGAAAAGGTTTTCGGAACATCTGGCGAAGCCTATCGGGTCAACGGCAAAATTGTCGGAAACGGTAATATCTTTGATGGAGACCGGTCGGATAATTTTCCGCTCCCGGCCATGAAAGACACCTTCACAGCCTCTACCTTTCGGGACGCGGCTTCCCAGGTAGGCTATCATCCCTATTCTCTGCCCGCAGCCAATGCATCCCGCCAGTATACGAACCCGTATGGCTGCCAGATGGGGCCCTGCAATTTTTGCGGATATTGCAGCGGGTACGACTGCTACCTCTACTCAAAAGCATCCCCGAACGTGAACGTTCTGCCTGCTCTCCGGCAGGACCCTCGGTTCACTCTTATTTCCGATGCGCACGTTCTTCGTGTCGACTTGGACAGCACCAAGAGCAAGGCAACCGGTGTCACGTATCTGGAGACGAAAACGCAGAAAGAAGTGTCGCTCTCCGCTGATCTCGTCATTCTGAGTGCGTTTCAGTTTCATAACGTCCATCTGATGCTCCTCTCGGGCATCGGAAAGCCGTATGATCCTGTTCAGAACACAGGTACCGTTGGGCGGAACTTCGTTTACCAGACAATTACTTCGTCGCGCATCTGGCTTCCGCCGTCCAAATATACCAACCAGTTCATTGGTGCAGGTGGCGTTGGTGTCGCATTTGATGACTTCAACAGCATGAATTTTGATCATGGCCCGCTTGGCTTCATCGGAGGGTCTCCGGTGTGGGTCAATCAGGCCGGTACGAAACCCATTGCCGCAGCCATCGGGACAGGCGGCGGGGGCACACCACGATGGGGCTCAGCGTATAAAGGCGCTCTCATCGACAGTTATAAGCACTCTATCGGGGTGGATGCACATGGCAGCAACATGGCCTATCGAGATGTTTATCTAGACCTGGACCCGACATGGAAAGACGCCTACGGCCTGCCTTTGCTTCGCATGACCTTCACGTGGAAAGATAACGATATCCGCATGAACCAGTACGTTGTCAGCAAGATCGAACCACTGGCAAAAGCCATGGGCGCCACGAAGACCAATCTCGTTCATCTCAACGCTGGCCAACCCTTTGACACGCGCCACTATCAGACCACTCATCTCGGCGGCGGCGCAGTTATGGGAACCGATCCCAAGACAAGCGCGCTCAACCGCTACCTTCAAAGCTGGGATGTTTCGAACGTGTTTGTCATCGGCTCCAATGCTTTTCCTCAGGGGATGGGATATAACCCCACAGGCACCGTTGCAGCATTGGCATATTGGGCGGCCTACCACATCCGTACAACCTATCTGAAATCTCCTGGTCCATTGGTGAAGGCATGAAATTTTTTCCTTTTCTGGCCTTTACCAGCAGCGTCCTGTTCTTCAGTTACGATGCCGCAGCCAATGATGAAAAATCTGCCCTGATCGAAGAAGGCCGTTATCTTGCCGCCGCTTCTGATTGCGCAGCCTGCCATTCAATCCACGGGAAACCGGAATATTCCGGAGGAGTATCATTTTCTCTTCCGATCGGTATAGTTCATTCCACGAACATTACCCCCGATATGGAGCACGGGATCGGCAAATATTCAGAGGCCGAATTTGGGAAAGCCCTGCGAGAAGGCATTCGCCGAGATGGTGCAACGCTTTATCCCGCAATGCCCTATCCATCCTATGCCCGCCTGACAGATCATGACGTCCACGCGCTCTACACTTATTTCCACGACGGTGTTGAGGCATCATCCGTCGCAACACCGGAAAATGGTATTCGCTGGCCACTTTCCATGCGTTGGCCGCTGACATTCTGGCGCTGGATGTTCTCCCCTGCCCCAGTCAAGGCTCAAGCCAAGACGCTTCAGGCATTTACAGATCCACAGATAGCCCGCGGAGCTTATCTGGTGGAAGGTCCAGCACATTGTGGAGCCTGTCACTCGCCACGTGGCCTTGCAATGCAGGAAAAAGCTCTTACAGCAGCCGATAGCGAGGCCTTTCTGTCAGGTGGAGTAGCCGTCGATGGATGGGTCCCAACCTCTCTTCGTCAGGAAAATCGGACTGGGCTAGGTCGATGGAGCGAAGAGGACATCGTCGCGTTTCTTAAAACCGGACGAAACATGCAGGGAGAAAGTTTTGGTGCCATGACGTCTGCCATTGTTCATGGCACGCAGCATCTTTCTGCCGCAGATCTTCTAGCGATGGCCAAATATCTGCGCACTCTCCAGCCTTACGACAAAACGCAGAAAAACTGGGTCTATGACCCCGCATCCACCAATGCTCTGCGTAGAGCGGATGTTTCCGCGCGAGGGGCCAAAGTCTATATCGATAATTGTGCAGCCTGCCACAGAACAGACGGAAAGGGATATCCTGCCGTCTTTCCGCCGCTTGCGGGTAACCCTGTTGTCATGGGAGAAAATCCGGCGTCGCTCGTTCACATCATTCAAAGCGGGGCAACATTACCGAAGACCGAGACAGCCCCTTCTGCCTTTACGATGCCGGATTTCATGCATCGCCTCAGCGATCAGCAGATCGCAGATGTCACAACATTTATCCGTCATGCATGGGGAAACAACGCACCTGCTGTCAGCCAAGAGGACGTTGTGAATCTGAAAAAAGACATGCCGCCGCGCAATATGGTGGACGGCGAAATTTCATTGAACTGAGTCTACGTAACGAGGGGATCATCCAATTCATGTCCCCTCGTCTGCCTTAAGGCAGGAAACGATACATAACGCATCCGGAATAACCAGAGCCACCCGGTGATTTCGTTCCATCTGCAGATGTAGAGTAGGAGCCACCGCCGCCAGCGCCAAAATGGGTAGCGCTACGGCCGCCCTGGTTTCCACACCGACCACCGCCGCCCCAAGGACCGTTACCGCCGTAGCCTGCAAAAGTGCTTGAATTCGTTTGACCGTCCCCCCCCGAGGTTCCGATCTGATTCCAGACAGTTCCTCCTGACGCTACGCCTCCTTCGCCCCCAGCAGAGCCCATCGTACTGTAAAAATAACCGCCCTGACCGCCGCCAGCCTGTAGCAGGGTTTGACCATTATAACTGACAAGAGAGGTACCACCCGTCTGCTCCGGTCCACCACCTGCACCCACTGTCACGTTCAGCGTGCTACCAGTTGTCAGATTAACGCCATAAATACCCGAAGCATCTCCGCCACTGCCGCCGCCACCGCCAGAAAATGATCCGTTTAGTGTCATTGAATTAGACGATGCGCCGCCACCGCCGCCGCCCACAACACGCAGTTCCACACGAGACGCCCACACTGGAATAGAAAGCGACGTATTGGTTGTGACAAGCTCCATCGGCTGCATAGCAGCGCGAAGCAAAGTCTGTGTTGCCAATTCAGGAATGGTTGGCCAGAAAACCTTCCCTGCCTGAGGCTGCACACCTGCAAGAGACGTAACCCCCTGAGGCACATTCAGAGTATACAGCGCAACGACTGCCCCACCTTTAGGAGCCGTTGGGGTATCCGTCGAAACGACAAAAGAGAGGCCCGCCCGTCTCCGTGTTGGTAAAGCATTTCCGTCATTATTTACGCCTGCCTGCGTCTGCGCGGGGTTTGAGGCATTGAAAAACGGCAGGACGGTGTCGTCGACATCCTGTTCAGCGCAAAGAGCGAAAACAGTATAAGTCGCGCCTGTTCCTGGAACAGGCACCCTCACATCCTCATCAGTTGAATACTGGCATGTTGTAGGCGTTGCATCCGCCTCATAGCCCCCACCAGCGCCGCCCAAAAATGCAGCATCCATGGCACCGGATGTCGTGATGGAGCCTGCCCCGATTGTTACAGACAGATCTGAAAGAGAGGGTTTGCAGATCAAACCCGAAGCAGCTGTCACGTCGCGCCCGTAGAGCATGTCAGACAGGTGACCGAGCGCGGCCTTTCCATACCTTCCTACGCGCAGCAGATCCGTATCCATTGGAATTGATCCTGCGTATACAATTGCCCGATCCATTATTTGCTCACCTTGACCCAGCCTGTCACGCCGCTGGCTGCTGTTTTTTCGATTGCCTGATAAATTACGTGGGCATCAGCCGCATGCCCCAGCGCCGTTTCCACGAAGAACTGTCCGCCCTGTCGGCTACCGTATCGCAACCCTGCGCCCCCATATCCATATCCCCCACCTTCCGCCGGCATCGCGGATGATGCCAATGCATGGCAATCCGCTGCATTCAGGGGTTCAAAAATGGTGGGAGCGACACCTGTAACCGACAATAGAGCGTTGAAAACAGCCTCGCGGGTGTTTTTTTGTGCCACCAGTGATAACACAATGCGGGCGCGATAATCTCTGTCCTGCTCTGATGTGCGGCGCGCTAAACCGTCTGGTCCAAAATAATCAGCAGCCAGCATATCCAGAAAAGGGCCACTCATCGTCATCAGGCGCGTCTGCTGCTGACACTCCTCCAGCAATGTCCATATCCCAGCCAAAACGGCTGAAAATCCTCTCAGAACAGCGACAAGAACTGGGGCAGTTTCGTCCTCCAGATCCTGAGGAACAGCCGGGAACCAGCCAACAGGCAGGAGACTTCTCAATCTTGATGCAAAATCATCGATGGATCCGGGAATAACCCTCGTATCCAAAAGAATTTTTCCATCCGTCGCTCGAAGGACCGCTTTCTGGCTGTCGTACAATCTAGCCATACTTCAACCTCCAGTCTGTTCTGGAGTCATCAGCGGGATACGATAATCCGTTCCATTGACGCTGATATGCAAAAAGCCCCCCCCCACTGTCGCAGGCAGAGTGCCTGCAACATTCGTCACTGGGGAAGAAATTTGCAACTGTCCTCCCTCTTCCGGAAACAAACCAAGGTTTGACGATCCGTTTTCGCCACTTTGCACATATAGACCAGCGGCCTGAGTGCCTGCCCCGGGTTGGACCTGCAAAGTGTTGTTGGGTGCCGCAGCACTTGCGACTGAAAAGAGTGTCTGTCCTTCGATATTGCTGAACAGAATTCCATTATCGACAAAGTCCTGTCGTACGCCCTTCGAACGCTCTGTCACGGTAGAGCGGACAAATGCTCCAACATTCCCTCCCGAAACCCCACTAACGACTTCTGGTGTGTGCCACTCCAGAGCATGATTACGCGCAAGAGACAGGGCGGAGGCATATCCATTATCTGTCCCGTTGGTGCCGCTTAAAGCAGTTGCGCCGAAAACAATACCAACCTGCCAGGCGTTAGGGTTTGAAACAAAAACGACCCCTGCAGCAGCATCGGAAGTACCCGTGGTTTGACCGCCACCAGCACCGAGCTGAATGCCATAAACACCACCACCGACATTGGGGGCATACGGCGTAGACTGACCAATAGCTAACCCACCAAAATTGACCGCTTCAAGTTCCATGACGAACGTCGGTTGATAATTCACACCAGCCAGACGCCACGCCTCTCCATAATAAGCATAGGCTGTGGTCGTCGTGGGTGCAGATGTGTCATCAGCGACGCCCCATGACGCAATGCCGATCGTGCTTGGTTGAAACCCCAAAGTGTCTGGTGCCGTTTTTGCATCGGATGTCCGGGACGCTGCGACAAAGGCACTGTTTCCAAATTGGGCCACCGAAGCGCATTGCGCATCCTGCAACGCCCACGGACCAATCGAGGTGGCGCCCATTGTCTGGGACAACCACTCATTTTTGGATGCTGCCTCCCGATCGCTCAGCCCCGGATTAGCTGCAGCATCCCCAATCAGAACGCGATCAGCAAAACGACTGATCCTTGCCCCTTTGTCCTGATAGAATGCCCCACTTGGCTGGGACACGGCTGGAGTACCTGCAATCTGGGAAGCCGTTGCGGTAACGGTTTGATGGCCGCTGGAATCTGCCAGCACCAGAACTTCATCGCCCGTCAACGTTTCAAGCCGCGGGTATGTATTAAAAACAGGCATAGCCTTCCTTCTGCCCCGATACCGTTGGCAGGGGGCCTGTCTGGTCAGTTCTGAAGAACGTTGATCTGAATTGTGCCGACTGTCAGAGCCTGCTCGCCATTCGCAGCAATATCGGCTTGTCCACCATTCAGGCGGAGATCCAGAACAGAAGTAACCGTTACGCCCGCCCCGACATATGCCAGATACGAAAGGCGGCTATAGGCATAACCTGAACCGACCCCCGTGCCTGCGATATCTTCGCTCAGGGCCTTCTCAATCGCACTTGCGGCTTGCTGAACCACCACTGACATTGGCACGACGACTGTCATGGTCACGTTAACCGCGAGCGTCTGGGGCGGTCTGACCGCAAAACCCACACCCAAGGCCCGAACAGCATCCACAGCCTCATAAACCTGGGTCAGAAGCACATCCGAAGGCGAGCCACTTCCGTCATTCACAACAACCGTAAAATACCCGGTCTGCACAGTTCCATCAGCAGCAACGCCATCTCGCAGCGAACTCGATAATCCTGTCTGAACACCAGCAACCGCATTCCCGACGGCTGCTCTAGACGCCGAGGCTTTTGCTGCCAGCCATAGAGGAAAGCGCGCACGAAGCTGCGCGTCTGTTTCCTGATCCGCACCGTTGAGAAAGGCGGCTGGGTTGGTAACGGTATCAATGCCGGAAATAGCTGTGCCCATCAGACAGAGCGCACCAACAGACACATTGCCACTTGACCCCGCAACCTGACATTGCACCGGAACCGATATGCTCTGCATATCCGTCTGCCGAACATACCCACCAGCAACGTCGGACCAGACAGGCAGATTACTGTCTTTAATCACTGAAAATGAGAGGCCAGAAACAGTGCGAACAATCGCTCCTGGTACAATGACTGCCGATTGCTGGGATGGCGAAAATGACATCATCGTCACCATCCCAGTAGATGCAGTTCCCGGCAAACGCGTCATTCCGAAATCTTCGACAAAACTATCGCAATCCTCAGCGGAGGAAGTTGCCAGACGTGTGCGAAGCAAGGTCTGTAAAACAAGATACTGCAGCCATAACCCTATGCCACCGACGCCTTCCATCAGTGCCCGGACGGGCGACCCAACGGAGGCATCCAGAAGCTGCGCACAGGAAGACTGCGCCGTCGCCACGGCGGTAGAAACCGTCGTAGCAAACGAGCGAAGAGAAAGAGACATTACGTCCTCCGGAAGCGCAGAACATAGCTCCACGCTTCTTGTTTAGGCGGAAAAATCCAGTGTTTGCTGTTGTCCTGTGTCAGCATCGACATAGGAAATATGGCAAAGACAAATACCGTCAGCGCCAGCACTCACAGTCACATCAACGGCATGACCGGGATCAACTCCCGGATCCTTTAAAACTTGTACCCGAATGGCAGCCTGCATGACGGACGGGATAACAACCTCCCCAACCATACTTTGCAGGCCCACCCCATATTCCGGCTGCCAGATATAATCACCAGGATTGGTCAACAAACGCCTTAAGAGCCGCTGACGTGTTTCTTCAGCTCCGGAAATGACCTGTAAGCCACCTTTACCCAGAAGCAGATCTCCCCCACACAAATGACTGATGGAACTCATCCAACAGGTCTCCCTGTCATCTGGCTGCCCATCAAATGTATGTGCTGCGCCAACGAGTGCTGATCCGTTTGAATATCGCCACCGGAAACCATCAGGCCAGTTGCCGAAAATACAGCCGTTAAGCCGCCTACACTCAGCGAGATACCATTCTCTGCGATATGTAGCCGCGAGTTTCCTGCCCCTAAAATGACCCCGTCAGCACCAATCTGACACCAGCCTGCCTGAGAATTTACGTCACCAGTTTGGCTGGTCATTTCTTTTGGCGGAGCACCACATCCTGCCCTGATCAACATGGTTCCAGGTTGAATAGCCTGACCATCCAGGGGAGAAACGGGCGCGGTCACGACTGTATCAAACACAGCTCCAATAGCAATCAGATGCTCACCATCACCTTCAAGTGGTAACAGAGCAACGTGGGTCCCGGGTTCCGATGGACAGGATACACGCAGATTTCCGGCCTGCACGCCCGCCACATCTGGTATCCACCCCGTTTCCACATTATCGGGCTGAATACGAACCTTGATGGCATGGTTCACAGGGTCAACTGCTGACACAATTCCAAGAACAGCATGCGCACTTCTGTTTGCAAAAGCAGCAGCTACCATTCGCGTATCACTCATGCCCCACTTCCCCGGTTACGCAAAACTACATGCTGAATAAATCCATCATTCACGGAAAAACGGGAGACAACCTGATCCACGCCCAGCGTCTGCTCCGTGGGTCCCAATGAAATCTTTATAAATTGCCGTGGTCGCAGCCCAATAATACCCGGCATTGAAATCCGGGCAGACATTGCGTGGGCAGAAATACGTTCATACTTCCCACGGGCCAGCCGTCGCAGATCTTCCAGACGACGGCCCGGCACACGAAAGCTATGAAGTGCCATCACCCCCGGTGGTGCATCCTGAAAGAATGTTTTGCCATCATAATAGACATGCGTGCTGCTCCGCTGTCGAGAATCCCACGACGCCATATGCACCACAATGCCCGATAGCAATTGAAGATCTCGTGCAATATCTGTCTCAAATACGGCATTTCGAACATCAATAATTTCAGCCGTTGCTGCATTCACCCTAAACGGCTGACAGACGAGCGTTTTTCCATCAGCATAAAGGTCGCACAATGCGTCTCTCGCAACTGTAAAGGCCAGATCTGCGGCCGTCTGAAAGCGATGCTGGGATAGTAGAGCCCCTCTTTTATGCTCTATTTGCCAAAACTGACCCATCATATGGTCAGAGCCATCATCAGGAAGAGCAATCCGGGTCTCAAGTGCCGCGCTTTTGGCAATATCCTGCAACAGATCAGAGCCCGTATGGTTCAACCAGGAATCCTGCACCCGAAGGTCTATAAGGGCAGCAAGAGCGTCCCGACACTCCATTTCGACCAGAGAATGCTCGTCAATACTCCGAACATGATCAACACGCCCGTGGAACAAGACAGTCCAGGGTCCTGAAGAAATTTTAAGGTCCCTGATTTCAACAGAAATCCATGGGCTTGAAAGTTCACCTTGTTCAAACCAGAACAATGCCTGTCTGACCGACTGTCTTTTTTTTGCGAACGTCAAAACTGCCGTATCGCAAGACTCATATCTGTTGGAGTCCAGTTCAAAACTTTTGAGCGCAAGATCCGGATTTTCTATTCCATCCCATAAAATACGAACTTCAATCTGCCGTGCCGTCATCCTCCGGCCTCATCAGGAAGCCCAGATGAAAAAGTGAGGTCTTCCACCGGAATTTTCAGAGGCTGAACTGTTTCAATTCTGCTTAAATCTGGATCTGAAAGCCCATTACTCTGAGCAATTCTCCACCACTGGCAAGCATCACCCAGTTCGCGCGCCGCAACATGAAAAAGCGAAATATCAGCAGCCGTTACAACAATATCTTTCATAATTCCTCACGCCTGCATCACCGGCAACTGCGTAGAAGCGCCTTGAGAGTCACTGATATAAGCCAGAGAACGATTCACCAGACCGCCAGTATCCGATGCCGCACTGTGCAAACCCGCGTTCCCGGCAACCACTCCCAGAGAAGACGTGTCCGCGATCGCTATACTTTCCAGATTTCTTCCCGTGCTATCCATGATGGACATCAATCCACTCCCTGCGGCCGTAAGCTGCTGGGATATGGCCGCCACGCTGGACGGAGTGGCCGCAAGATTCACACCACTCTGGCTCAGAACATTTGCCGTACCCAGTGCATCAACGACTCTGGCCGCGCTTCCACCCGTTCCCACTAAAGTGGCCAACGGCATAAGCTGCCCAACGATGGAATTAACTTGCCCAGTCCCAGTAAAAATATCTTCCGAAATTTGCGAAACCATATCCGACACAGTGTTAAGACCTCTCTCGGTATCATTTCCGAGAATGCCTGAGAGTGACGTTTGATCTGTCGCTGAACCCCTGGTTTCTGCAGGCCTTTCCAACGTAAGTTCATATGAACAGACGGCCCCCTTCGCTTCATATGAATAAACAAAGCGAGCAATCCAGACATCACTTTCTATGCCTGCCGCGGAGAACGCTACAGGTTGGCCTGCAATGCGCATCCGCTCCACAGCCTGTGCCCGAGCCTGTGCATTCGGCCCTAAAAATCGCCCCCGTAATTCCAGTCGGCCAGGATCGTTTCCAAGCGTATCAACAACACGCCCACCTCCCGGCAGCCTGTGCACGACCATCATCTGATGGCCGCCAACCTCAAGTCGATCAGGAACTTCAATGCCGCTCAGAACAAGTGAACCAAGCGTAACTGGAGCAGATGCGCCTAAACGACCAATGGAACCAATGACGTTTTCAATTGCAGAGAGCGTTACACCCATTGCAGCTCTCCTCTAAAATCATCCAATTCCAATGCTGCGTCCAGGATATTGGGGAAATTGAATTTCATCGACGCCTCCCATTGCGCGGCGCGCGGCAAGACGCGCCATTTTTCCAGAATCGCAGGCTTGTCTGCGCTTGCCCTTATCGAAAGGCGGCATTTCTAGCCTGGAAAAATGAGACGGGTGGGTTGAGTAATTTTCTTCGAATTCAGGCTGCCGTACCTGATTCATTTTTTCGAACGATATTGGTAGGAATTGGGGCGGGACTGCTGAACAATTTTCCAGCCTTGGCATGCTTGTCTTTACGGCTGGAATAGCCCTGGTATCAATTGCTCGGTGCCGTATTTCAGGACGAAATATACGTCCAGAAACTGACATATCTCGAGGAAAAACACGAAGTATAGAGTTACCATGCGATACGCGCATGTTTTCGGAAAAAGAACCTGCCGCCACCGAATTTTCGCGCGCTTTTCTCAGCTTAACAGAAGAATTTTTGACGCCGACTGCCTGCATATTATTACGGATTTTCTGCAAGATAGACCCGCCAGACTTCTGCGATTTAGTCTGCAAAAAATGTATGGGATTTTCTCGCCGTGCCCGTATTTCAAAAAACTGGTTTTGATTTCGTCCAAATCTGAAAGCACGTTCCGATTTGTTCTCGAAATGCGTTTCGGGACTGCCCTCCGCAAAAATAGGGCTCTTAACTGACGCCCGTCGTGGCATCGAATAAGGCCCCAAATTTTGTTTAAAAGCGATACTTCTTTTTTGGTAGTTCTTCACAAACCTGATCGCGGGAATAACAGACTTTCCTGCCCCTTCGGAAGACTGACGCAAGGCATTCCGAGACAATAACCTTCCAGATGAAAGAATATTTCTCCACAATTTATTCGTAGGCATGCCTATTCCCGGTACTGTCTCTGGTCCCAGTCAAAGACATGACCTTCCCGCTCTGCCGTCACAACACACGCAGCCATCCGCCTTGCACGAGACCATGACTTTAATAAATTCCAGGGCACCCCATGATCCAGCAGATACAACATCTCCTGAAACGCAGAGTGCCCACTTAGTTTTTTGCTGTAGAGACCACCATGTCTTCATCATTTTCCTGATGAAAGCAGGGATAAAGCGCTGCAATACCAATCTTCCCGATACGTCGCGCCAGATCACGAATTTCTTCTTTCGTGCCTGGCATCTGCACCGGAACACTGTCGATAGCCATGACCGAACAGATCATTTCCGCATAGCCCAACCATGCAGCAGCCGAAGCACCAGTCACAGCAGAGCCTGCCGCCTCAATCAGATCCAGCATATCCGCAGGATCGATCTCTTTCAGAGAAAGACATCGTCCATCAGCAAGACGAACTTCTTTCGGAAGCATACTCATGAAATCTTTGCCCTCGTCGATGCAAAGAACTGCACCATTTGATGAACCATCTGATCCGACTGCCAGGCATCATTTTTCAACTTGATGGACACGTTCGTGTATTCCCACGTACTTGTCGTGCCATCAGGCTCTGTCACGTACTGGTAAATTGTACCGCTCCCAACTGTTCCAGCATTCCAGTAAGCAGCTTCAATAGCAGCAACCAGATTGTCCAGCGCCGCACTCGCACGTGCGATCTGAAACGAACCACGCCAGCCATTCGGAACATTGAACTCGACCGGCATACCATTAAGCGGACTTGCTCGCAGAGCATGCGTCTCCTGTGATGCCCCGAAAGACGTGACATCACGCAAATCAACCCGCTGGCCGTTCCAAAGAACTGTAATCCGGCAGTCACGACCAATACTGTAAGGATTTGCCATGCTCAGACGCTCCCGCCCGCAGTCGTCACCGTCACGGAGGTGCCGCCCTGCAAATTCACCACAAATTTTTCATTGATGCCCTGGTACCGCACAGCCACGTCAGCCTGCACATATCCCAACGCAGTCCGCGACTGAGGATTATTCGAACTATCGCAAACAACGCGGTAAGGCAGTTCAGCGTTCTGAACGCCTAGAATGCCCTGAGACAACAGAGATGACAGGAAGCCCAGCAGGGTCGAACGAATGTCGGAAAAGAGCGTATCATTCACCACCTGTCCGACATACGCTCCCATGCCACCAGCAAGGGATGACGCAATATAATTGGTCAGACGGGTATAATTGTCTCCATTCACCGTCGCTTTACTCGACGTGTTATGTCCGCACCGTACTGCCCAGTAAGTCCCGCCCGGCGCCGGATTGCAGATAACATCGATCCCGGCCGTAAATAGTGTGGACAATTCGGCCATGGAATAGGTTGCACTGCTCCCCCCTAACCCTGCCTTTTGGCTTCCGACAATACCCGAAAGTGCTTTGTTCAGGCTCGACTGTTCAGGTGAAAGTGCAGAAAGAATGCCTGCAGCAAATGCCTGAGGGCTGACAAGCATCATGCCATTGACGTCATCGTTCCACCAGATCCAGTCACCAAACATCAACTTTACAGCCGAAGAATCCAGACCACTGGCGGCTTTGACGGACACTGCATTGCTTACACTGTCATATGCAGGGCTTGCCGCCACCATATAGACCCCTTCACCGAGGCCAAATGCCGCCTGCGACGAATAGGACGCGCTATCTGTCACGCCATGAAGGGTGGCAACAGCACATCCCTGCCCCCTCAGGGCATACATACCCGTCCGAACAATATCGTCTTTCCCAAGAAAAGCTGCCGTATCGGGCGCCCCACCATCCAGTCCGCCAGACAACGTAACGCTTCCAGAAACTGGATCAGGAACTGCATCTGGCAAATGGATCGTCACCAGAGCTGACAGATCCTGCGCGACAGCGGCTTCCAGGATGTTCCATGTCGCACCTGAATAACTTGCCGCTCCAAGAGCCGGATGCGAAACTGCCAGCCCATAACCTGCCCCCGTTGCAGTCAGGGTCACAACGATAGCATTACCACCAGTTCCGGTATGAACAGCACTGAGTGTAACGCCTCCCAAAGAGGCCGTTGCGTTTGCATCCGTTCCATCTGTTACGCGCACGACAACAAACGATGACGCCCCTTGCAGAGCCGCAATATTGACAGCCAGCCCTGCATCCGTCGCTTTGTTCTGCTTACTCCCAAACGCAGAGAGATAATCACTCATGCCACCCACTGGCACCGGAAGCCCTACCGGGCCCCATCCTGCCGTTCCAACGATACCCAGTTTCGATGACGAGGCACCCGTCAGTCCCAGCGACTGTGGCTGCGCAATCTGTACATACAGGTTAGGAACCGTAAGCGCAGTCGTATTCAGCGTACCCGCCTGATAAACCAGAGACATCCGCCGATATTTCCTCCGAGAAATACAATATATTGTTCTGATAAACGAACAATTAATTCTTCTCTATTATATTGATTTATTTTTAATGGCTTTGACAGACGACAGTCCCAAATTGATTGACCATCATTCCCGGATATGAATTCTGAGCTGCCTGAGAAGTTTGTACAGCCTGCATGGCCTCAAGAGCATGCAGAACCACACCATTATCAAAAGCAGGCTCGATTACGCCGAAACTGCTAGTTTGATCACCAGCAGAAACAGCACCGGCCCCAAACATCATGTCAGACGACCACTGAACCTGAAGGGTGTCAAAAACCAGATCGTACAAATAATCCCGTCGATACAATGCCTGATTTTGCATCGTATCAACGTCCTCAACACTTACGAACCTAAGCTGCGCCTGCCGACCATCCAACGTGGAAATCCAGCTCTTCTCAGCCAGTTCCGTATCCAGAAACTGTCCAAGCGTATCCCGAACACCAGAATCAGCCGTCCAGAGCGAAACCCTATATCGCTGATTCTGTCGGCGGTTCACCCTTACGGACTGGCCATACCCAACAACGCTTCCGAATAAGTTATGCCCCGGAACCTGAACAGAATTTCCATCTGCAAGACCTTTTGGGAGTTGCCCGGCTAAAGCCAAAGCCACAGTTTCAGGAGTGTCCTGCTCAGTCACGGCATAGGCAGCAGAAATCTGAGTTTTCCCTGCGTCGTACCAAACACCGACAACACCTGAAGGCACCCCCTCAGACGGAAAGGCAATGCAAACAGCTTGCGCACTCTGCTTCACTGACACCGTGGGCAGAACGCGCGCCTGAACCTGCCAGGGGCGCCCCAAAGGCTCTGGCACAACAATACCTTTCTGAGGTGCCAGTGTGACCGTCAGGAAATCCGTATTATTCCGAATATTTTGAGCTGCAAATATATCACTCGGCAAAAGCCACCCGCGACGAACGATCGTCTGCCGCCCCGTTACAGACGGCTTTTCGAGGCCTTCTGGATATAAAATTCCCGCACACACATAAGCCAGAGCCAATCCGACCTGAGAAGCATCCGCCATTTTTCTCTCCTCAGACCTGTTGCAGAGACATGGTGCAACGCAAACCCCAGTCCGACATCTCGGCAGCGTTAATCGTGTACGTCGTATCCAGGTCCGTCGTGACCGTCATATAGGGTTGCAACACGATGCCCGGCAGCCGCGGTAAATACATGACAAACTGCCCAGGCTTGGCTGAACCCGGAATGCCACTCCCAGACCCCTCCCCTTTAGACCGCAAAACAATCGCAGCAGGACATTCCTCCACGATGTTCCCTTGCGTCCCAGAAACGCCACTGATCTCTACAGTCCGATTACATGCCACACATAGCGGAGGCCAAAGGTCATCCACGGCCGCAACAAAAAACGTATTTCCCCCGCAAGTCAGAATATCTCCGACCACAGTATCTTCACGGCAATCCGTAAGCACATATTCCATAACCCCACCCCAATTGGGAGATCGGGAGAATGTAAAGTCAGCACTCGAATCAAAAGCGAGCATCGGGTGGGCATAAATATTTTGCATGGGAGACAACGGATTATCCGGCCGGTATTGCTCTCCGGAGCAACCTAAAATCCCTGCCGCTTTTGCATACCCTCGACAAAGTCTGGACGCGATCTGTTCCGCCCGCATCATGCCCCCTTCAGATGATGACCAATCGGCCATCCTGCAATTCCAAACCGCCTGTCACCCCAAGAAACGCGCATAAACGCCGACGCCATAACGTCAGAAGCATCACGCGATCACGCACTTCATGACCGTTGTGGTACCAACTCGCAGCCTGTGCCGTGTCCAGATTTTCAGACGCCCCCAAAAGAGCCGTTTCCAACGGGTAAAGCTGTGAAAGGTACAAACGCACCTGCTGCAGTTCTGCGCCAGACAAGCTGTTAATCCGCCATTCCAACGCTCCCTCAACCTGAAAGAAGCGCCAGGATTCCTGCCCTGTCTCCCGCGATCCAATTGCCGGATACCCGCAGAATCGCCGAACATCGACCTTTTCGCCGTCCGTCAATGGGCCCGAGGAAAGGCTTGCAGTCCCAGACATATAATCCTCCTCCACCAGAAGAACCCCCATGGAATCATGGGGGTTCGAAATCAGCTTAGAAGGTCATGCCAAGCGCATCTGTGCCCAGGCTCTCAATGATAACACCACGCTTGAGATAGCTGTTCGTCGCCGTGGGAATAACGTTCGTATCTGCCGTCACATCCGTCGGTAGCGCGAAACCCCCAATCCAGTACCAGGACTGAGCGATAATCTGACGCAGTCGATCCAGTGGCTCACGCGTCACCATTGCAACCCCATCCACCATCTCAATCAGTGCGCGATCAGCGTCTGGGATGTCCGAATGGCCGGTCAGCGCACAGTCACCCTCGATCAGAGCCCCCTGGCCCAACAGCAGAGCACGATGAATAGGACCAGCACCAAGAGAAAGCTGCTGAGGGGCCTCTGTCGTCGGAATAAACCGAACACCCAGTAGCTCAATCACCTGTCCGGAACGATACTCTTCCGAACCATACGCTCCCCGATAAAGATGCTTGAAATCATCGTCACGGAACAGCGATAGAAGCTGAATATCATCCAGATAACAATGATATGCTCCATTGATCATAGGAACGTTGTTACGGCGAAGCGTCGCAACACCAGCCAGAACCTGCTGAATACCCAGCGTATCCGCGAGACCGTTTGCACTCGCCGTCTGTAGAGCTGCCGTCGTCAGACGGCCATTCGGACGGATCACCTTAGGTGCCGTTGCCGCAACCACCGGCTGCCCAACACCACCATCTGCAACAGATACACTACTGGAGAACGTCATCTGCCCGGAGACTCCGCCCGGCGCCGTAGAAACATTGGTCGCGTCAGCTACCACGCGAACAAGCGTGTACACATCCGAACCAACAGTCACAGTCATGCCATTACTGGATCCAATCAGAGTAACCTGACCATTAACGATGACGGACTGAAATCCTCGAATATCATCGACCTGGATGGTGTCGCCTTCAGCATCAAGCGCAACATTAACGCGCGTATTACCACCCAGATAACCACCTACTCCATTCTGAGCTCCACCAAACAGCGTATTGCGTGCAAGCCGGTCCAGAGACTGCATAGCCTGAACACCATTCGTGTTGGCATTTGCAAGAAACTGTGAGGCAATCCCTACACCGCTCGTCACCATATTCAGATCAATCGTGTCGCCATACTGATTGATCGAAAGAGTATATTGCTCAACAGACCAGCCAGCAGGACTCATTCCATTATCAAAGTTGGTATTGCCCGTTGGATTCAGCGGTGTCGTAACAGGAGCCTTCAGACTCTTACGCGTCTTGGTAAGAGTCTCACCAATAGCGTTGGGAAAAATCTCGCGATCAGCAACCTGTCGAAACCCCAGTCGAGATTTGAGGCCGTTTTCAAACTCCCTTGCCAGAAAACCCTGCTGAATAGCGGCCTGAAGCTGAACTGGAAAATTTTCGATGCTCATGAATGTCATTCCGTAAATATTTATGAAAAATTCCGGCACATTTGGCCGGTCAAATATTTAATTCACTGTCGCGCTATCAGGCCCGGGCCAGAAACTGCCACTTGCGCGCTTCGTAATCAGCTTCAGTAGCTGCGCGCGCATCAAAAGGTTCAATGCCGCCAGGCTTCGGTGCCGGGTACCCAATCGTTGTGCCGCTCGAATAGCCGGGACGCACAATTTCTTCGAACAAATACGCACGTTCCTGTCGCGCCTGTTCCAAAGCCTCCGTCACCCCCACAACAGCGCCATCCTCATCTCGGCTGACACCGCCCATATCAATCAGACGAACAACATCTTCAGGATTATACGCGCCCAAACGAACAGCCTCTGACCGCAGAGCCGCAACCATGATTTCACGGTCACTTTCCTGCTTCACACACGATACAATTTCCTCATGCGATCGCTGCAGATCTTCCTGCCGAGCAACAGCATCCGCCATTTCCCGACGAACGGATTTGACCTCATCCTGCGCTTGAGCAAGCGCCTGACGCAGGGCCTCCACACCCTCAATAGTTTCTTCAGACACGGATATTTTCCCTCCGTTCAACGTCACGCCTCATCCGGCGCAACCCACTGTTCAAGCACACGCCATTCTGCCCCGGGGTCAGAATTTCCAGACGCCGTCGCATACATTCTGACAGCCGTCTCTCGACTTAGAATCCCGTTGGAAACAGCCGTCACCAGCCCCTGTGCCAGCGACAGAAGCTCCGGATCCGTTGCCGGGAACCAGGCAGGCCACCTCAATGCCATGCGACAATAAGGGAGGTCTTTCACCAAAACCCCACCCAACCGCAGACCGTTTTCCAGCACACAGGAAAAACGGCAGGCCATTCGGTAAACAGCCAAAAGCCCATTCTCGCCATAAGAATGCCGCAGCCGATCCACCAGCCAGATCAGAGGCTGGCACATCATTTCCATGGCCTTGCCAGACTGCACGCCTGAAATCCGATCGCCATGCGCCCGGTTGCCGTGCAGTTGCTCCAAGGCAATTTGCCGCAGTTCCCGATAGTGCTCGAGCACTGCCCCTGCGGCATTGCCGTTAATTTCCAGAAGCTTGGCATCCCCTTCAGGAGGCAACGTCAGAGCCGATGACGCTCCGCCTTGGTGAGCCACACCATCCGAAAAACCTCCAGTTTTCAAAACCAGCGTCGGATCAGAGCCATATTTCAGACCTCGCCCAGCCTGAGACAGAAGGTAATCCGCCTCAATGACCGTATCGATCGCCCGTTCAAAAGTGCACTCCCCTTCCGGGTCACGCCCATGTACCCCCCCTAGATTGCGGATCCAGATAATCGGCACAAAACCCAGCCCATGGCGCACGGACCGGCTTTCATCCCGAACTCCACCGTCCATCCCGACGAGCCAGGGTACGGAAACTGCGCAATCCATTGGTGTCCAAATCCGCTGCCACCAGAACTGCGCTCCCAGTAAATCTTCACCAATTGGATAACCCTGCGCAGCAAGATCCCGGCCTCGAACAAGAAACCGCTCCTCAACACGCAAAAGCTCGCCACTGGCATCATCCCAGGCCGGCGTCAGATAAGCCGTATCGAGAACTGAAAGCTTCGGCACGCCGGCCGACACCTCAAAAAGAACCACCACAGAGCCAATGGAACCACACGTTGCAGCTTCCATCATCAGTGATGCTAAACGCGTCTGTGCGGCGAAAACACTCATGGCCTCCGCAACCCGCACATCATCCGTAATCAGACTGGGCCAGTGCGTATCGCCAAAAAGTAACGAGACGGATTCATCGACAACCGTTCGGCACAAATTGCTCCGGACAGAAGGTCGTCTATTCGAAAGCGGAATGTATTCCCCCGCCCCCGATCGCTCCAACGAGAACGGATGCGGCAAAGCATCATATTGTGTACCGTCCAGAACGCGCTTTAACGCCAGCAGGCGTGCTGTGCGCGCAGACGCACCCGCCGGCACGGCATACCGCCGTTGCAGGGACAACCAGTCCATGAATTCTCCAATGCTAAAGCCCGCCTGCAGCCCAAAGGCTTGGTCAGCGCGCCAACGAAAATCCCGACGGACTCCAGCCCGCCATACTGCTGCTGCCAGACAGCATCAGTTCACTCAGTCCCCAGACCATCGCATCCGCCCGATCCGGAGACCGGGGACCGCGATACCCACTGACTGAGAAATGACAGAGTTGGTCCTCAAGTGCTTCAAAACGCCCATGATGAACCACCTTGCCAATCTCATAGAGCGCCGCCACAGGCTCAGCCCGCGCAGCCTTGCCTCTGGCAGCCGTCACCAACCGAACCGGCGCAGTCGCGCGCACACTTCGAATGGTGTTTTCTACCAGAGCACCGCCAAAATTCCTCTCGGCGACAATCCGCTCAGCCCGCCAGTCATCCAACGCATGCAACGCCCGTGCCGCCCACCCTGCCGGACTGTCTCTGGCAGAGAGATCTTCCAGAACATGTCCGACACCATCAGCATCCACGCCGCAGACAACAATTCCGATTTCATCAGATCGATAGTCTTCCGGACCAGATGCTCCCGAAGGATCAACCGACACCAGAATACGCCGCATGCGTGACGCAATATCCATCCGCGTCTGAGCCGCAACCGCCGCTTCACGCTGAAACGATTCAATCCGCCAAAGAGCCCCTTCAACCGCGACCTGATACTCACCATGAAGAAATCGCCGCCGCTCCCGCTCCGGCAATGCTTCCAACGCCGCAAGATAATCATCTCCCAGATTATCCCGATTGGAATGCGGATTCAGAATCATCGTGCCGTACAAGGAACGATCCAAGATTGGTTGTCCCGATTTTGGCTCTATTCCCAATTCAAACAGCGCGTACAGCCAATGCCCCACACTAGGCGGATTGGCATCAATGTATTCGCGGTTCACCAGGTCACATTTCTGAGCCAGACGCGTCAGCAACATATTCCGTGCGCCATAACTGATCTGACTGGCTTCGTTCAGATAGACCGTCGCGAATTCGAGACCCAGAATTTTCTCAGTGCGCTGTTCATCGTCCAATCCTCCGAACAGAATTGTAGATCCATTGGGAAACGTCACGACACAGTCCTGCCGATCCAGCTTCCACCGGACCTGCGGAAAACAGAACTGCATAACCTTCGGAAATGTGTCCCGCAGAACAGATGCCTTAAGGGCCGTTAATCTATGACGAAAAATACCGTGCCGACTGTTCGAAACCTTCAACGCCCTGATAACAACAGCTCGAATCAGCACAAACGTTTTGCCAGAGCGTGAGCCGCCCCTCAGTAAAATATGCCGGGCAGACCCTCCCAACAAACGAACAGCCTCACTCTGTGCATCATTCAGTCTAAAGGGCTCTGTCGTCATGGCTAATGCAAATGGAAATAGCGCTAGCCTGGGCGTCAATATGTCCGGCTTTGAAACGAGAGGGTCGATGTGCCTTCAGAAGAAAGGCCATCAAACCATCACTATATTTTTTCCTGACGAGCGGACTTCCCGTTTCCGGATCACAAACAACCCTTCCGCCATACGTAATGGGCTCGTCATATCCTTCAACAGCGCGACGCCGAGCCTCAGCCTCCAAGGCGTCTGCGGCTTCCTCCAAAGCATCATCCCAAAGAGATGCAAACTGGGGATCCGTTTCTTTCCAGTGATACAGAGTGCTTCTCTGAACATTTGCAAAGCGGCCAGCCGCAGAAATATTTCCGTTGGCGGCAAGATGCGTCAGAAACTGCTCCTTGCGCTGACGAGATCGCCCGTAGCTTGTCCGTTGCTTCGCACTATGTGCCTCGCTCATCTGTCCATTCCCTTTTTGACCCTGAGCGTCAATCGAGCCGCAGCCCTGCTTCACGTCGGCTTTTCATTGACCATTCACTCAGCCAAGCCTCGTGTTTTTTCCCAACATGCCTGGGCTTTCTTTTTGGCAAATGTGTTTTGGGAACTTCCTGTAATCGCAACCGCTGCTCTCGCCGTGCCAAGACTTCCAACCGACTTCTGGTCGCCTCGCCTACGCACCCAATAGCCCTTAAAGAGAGCGTCTTGCGTCGGCAGGGAATGGCACGACAACGCACATCAAGCCGTGTGAGTCCTGCCTCCACCAATTCATGCCATTCAAGAGAGCAATCTGCCCGATGAATCGCTTCCTCAGCATTCACAACCGGACATGCAATGACATCCAAACCATCGGTAAGAATAACAATCATGACTTGTCGACCGGAAAGAACAACTGATCCCGGAGAAATCTTAAATCGTTCCAACACCAGAAAATCTTCCAAATAAAAAAGGCCAAACCCAATAAGAGTTTGACCTTTTGAAATAAAATATCTTCAATGTATCTTTCTTATGAAATAATTGCTTTCGATGTTCAACAATTTTTCTGAAAAATTTTAATATTATTATTAGTTTTTATTTTTCATGCTGTCATACGCATGCGA